>JBDKJU010000170.1:0-4238 GCA_039796435.1 Pseudomonadota bacterium
CATTGGCCGGACGCGCAAACAAACGTGCCAGCAGCAGGCGATTGCGCTCCCCACCTGAGAGGCTGGACACGGGGCTCATGGCACGCGCGGCATCAAACAAAAAATCGGAGAGATAGCTCATCACGTGTTTGCGTGAGTTGCCGATTTCTATCCACTCACTGCCCGGGCTAATGGTGTCTGCCACGGTTTTGTGATCATCAAGCTGATTGCGCAGCTGATCAAAATAGGCCACGCTAATGTTGCTGCCTAGTTTGATGTTGCCATGCGTGGGGGTGATTTGCCCAAGGATGAGTTTGATGAGGGTGGTTTTGCCACGCCCATTGCCCGCCACCAAGCCCACTTTGTCGCCACGCTGTATCAGGCCGCTGAGACCTTCGATCAAGGTGCTTTGCCCGGGGTAGGCATAAGCCAAGTCGGTGAACTCGGCAATGCGCTTGCCGCTTTTTTCGCCACGATCCAACTGCATGTTCACCTGCCCGACCTGATTGCGCCGCTCCAGCCGGTCTTTGCGCAGCTGCTCTAGTCGCGCTATGCGGGCCACGCTGCGGGTGCGGCGGGCTTCCACACCCTGACGTATCCACTGCTCTTCTTGCGACAATAATTTATCGGCCTTGGCATTTTCGACCGCCTCGACAGCCAGCTGCTGGGCTTTTTGCAACTGGTATTGTTCAAAATTACCCGGGTAACTGCGCAACACACCACGCTCTAGTTCGACGATGCGAGTGGCCACGGCGTTCATCATGCGCCGGTCATGGGTGATGAAACAAATAGCGCCTTTGAATTGCAACAGGGTTTGTTCCAGCCAGGTAATGCCGTCGATGTCCAGATGGTTCGTGGGCTCGTCAAGCAAAAGCACCTGCGGCGCTTGCACCCAGGCCTGCGCCAAGGCCACACGTTTGCGCTGACCGCCAGACAAGTCGCTGATCTTGAGCTCTGCATTCAAGTTAAGGGCAGTGAGAGTGTTGGCCACTCTTTGCTCAATCTGCCAAGCATCCAGATTATCGCAAGCGCTTTGCACTTGTGCCAATTCCTCAAGGTTGCTGGTTTGGCCACCACTGGTGAGGTCGGCAAAGCGCGCCAGCAAAGCGGTCTCGGCGTGTAGGGCACTCTGCACCGCCGTGTGGATATGATGGTCGGGGTCGAGCACCGGCTCTTGCGGCACATAGGCCACGCGACAGTCTTTTTGTGTTTGCAGCAAACCGTCGTCCAGTCTGCGCTCGCCGATCAACACCCGCATGAGGCTGGATTTGCCAGCGCCGTTGCGCCCAATCAGGGCGATGCGTTCTCCGGTTTGCAAAGAGAACTGCGCGTGGTCAAGCAAGGGGTGGTGGCCATAGGCCAGACAGGCATCGGTGAGGGAGAGTAAAGCCATGTTAGTCGTGTAAAAATTCGCGCAGCATCTGCAAGCGCGACTCATGCGCCACGCCTTTGCTGACTGCGGTTTTGAGTGCGCAGCTCTGTTCGTGTGAGTGACCGCAGTCGCGAAAGCGACAGTGCCCCGCCAGAGCCCGGAACTCAGGAAAGGCGGCCAATCGCTCGGCGGCGTTTAGATGAGCAAGGCCAAATACCTGCACGCCGGGAGAGTCCACCAACCAACTGTGTTCATTGTGCGCCTCTAAATGAAACAGCTGACTGAAGGTGGTGGTGTGCTTGCCACTGCCCTCGTGGGCACTGCGCATGGAGAGTTCGCCCACTTTTTGACGGGCCTCTCCGAGCAGAGTGTTGAGTAAAGAGGATTTGCCCACCCCCGATTGTCCAACAAACACCGATTGTTCGTGCATGAGCAAGGGTTTGAGTTGTGTCTCCACGCCACGCTCGTCCAAACTGCTGAGCGACACCAGGCGGTAGGGCAGGCCATTCAAAGGGCGCAGCGCCTGATGCAAGGGTTCCTGATTGGGCAAGTCAGCCTTGTTGGCCACCAACAAAACCTTGACTCCAGTGGCCTCGGCCGCCACCAAGGAACGGTTGAGCAGGCCCACATTCGGTAGCGGATCGGCAGCGCAAACGATCACCACCTGTGAGACGTTGGCAGCCAGCAGTTTTTGTTTAAAAGCGTCGGCGCGATAAAACAGACGTGTGCGAGGCAAGAGGGCGGTGATGGCTTTCTGTGCCACATTCACCGTGACCTTATCGCCGCAAGCCAATTGCCAGTCACGCCCCTGCGCCACACACTGCAACACCTCAGTGCTGGGCATGCGCACCAAAAAATGCCGCCTCTGGGTTTGCACCACAAGACCTGTGTCGGCGTTATTATTGTTGTCAAGAGTGGCGCTCATCGGGGCATTTTATCTGCAGCGCGCACTGTGTTATCGTTCTGAGATGACGGCACCAGACACCTTTGCACCCGCTATTGCCCAAGCCTTAAGCACACTCAACACCCTCATCTACGGCAAACAAGACAAACTCAAACTGGCCCTTGCCTGCCTCTTGGCTCAAGGCCACCTTCTCATCGAGGATCTGCCGGGGGTGGGCAAATCCACACTGGCACAGGCCTTGGCCAAAGTTTTGGGCTTGTCTTACAAACGTGTGCAAGGCAGTAATGACCTCTTGCCCGCAGACATTTTGGGTTATACCCAGTGGCAGGCGCAGGAACAGAAACTGCAGTTTCAAACCGGCCCCATTTTTACCGAAGTCTTGCTCATGGATGAGCTGAACCGCACTTCCTCCAAGACCCAAAGCGCCTTGCTAGAGGCCATGGAAGAGCGACAGGTGAGCGTAGAGGGTGTGAGCCGCGCACTGCCAAAGCCTTTCTTTGTGATTGCCACGCAAAACCCCTTGGAGCAGGTGGGCACCTACGCCCTACCGGAGTCGCAACTTGATCGCTTCATGATGCGGTTGTCACTTGGTTTGCCCAGCCCGGAAGATGAGCGGGCCTTGCTCAAGGGCGGCGACACACGTGCCCGCATTGGGCAGGCAACAGTGGCCTGCAACCCTGAGATGATCACCGCCATGCAGATGCAGATTGCCAATCTGCATGTGAGTGAGCTGCTGCTTGACTATGTGCAAAGACTGCTCACGGCGTCGCGCCACAGCCAGGCGCTGGGCAATTCCACACACAGCTTGCCAAGGGCTCATGGCTTAAGCCCACGCGCGGGGCTGGCCCTGCTCAGAGCGGCGCAAGCGCATGCCTATGTTTCGCAGCGTCAACACGTGTTACCCGATGATGTGCAGGCAGTGTTTGGCGCGGTGACTGCGCATCGCCTGCATGCGCATGACCGCTTCCTCGGAGAAAAAATGGCGCAAGACCTCATCAACAGCACCGCCGTGGTGTGGTGAGCAAGAGCGGCGGCCAGTGACATGACGTGGTGGCGAAATACTCTCAAGCGCAAACTCGATCGTGTGTTTTGGCGCCTACCCACTGACCCCGCGACGCTGCGGCTGAGCCAGTCACGTATTTATCTTTTGCCCACGCGCCGTGGCTGGGGATTTGTGCTGCTGCTCGCGGTGCTGTTGCTGATTGCGCTGAACTACGCCGCCAATCTGGTGTTCATGCTCACGTTTTTACTCGCCGGGTATTTGCTCACCAATTTCATCATTGCCCTGCAACAGTTGCATAAGCTTGAGCTGACTTTTGTGCCTGTGCCTTCGGTATTTATGGGTGACTCTCTGCAACTCAGTATGCATCTGCGCAATCACCACCATCGTCACCGCCAAGGCTTATGCCTGGACAACGGGCAGGCCACCTCAGCCCCCCACGCACTGGCCGGTAAGGCCGAGACCTTGATCTCCCTACATGTGACTGCCTCCCGCCGTGGGCTCTACCCCATTGGTCGTCTGTGCCTGAGTTCCACCGCGCCTGCCGGTCTGGTGCGGGCATTTTGTTATCTGCACCACGACTACGCCGCCCTGATCTATCCGAAACCAGAGGCCTTTGCCCCCCCTGCCCCATTAAGCAACCATGTGCAGCACACGGCGCAAGCAAGGCTTTCCCACAACCATCCACCCGAGGCTGAACGCAACAGTCTGCGCGAATTTCAAGCCAAGGACTCGCCACGCGACATCGCCTGGCAACGGTATCAACCAGGCCAAAAATTGCGCACCAAATACGCCGAAGCTGAAAGTGCTCAAGGCCATGAACACCACTTGCGCTACCACGATTGCGGCCTCGCAGAGCATGAGGCCCGACTGTCACGCCTGTGCGCTTGGGTGCGGCAGTGCCAGAACAGCGGCAGTGCCTTTGATCTCGATTTACCGGCGTGCACACTCAAACACCCCAGCATTGAAGAGGCTTTGCGGGC
>JBDKJU010000171.1:0-14736 GCA_039796435.1 Pseudomonadota bacterium
AGGGCTTTGGCGATTTTGCCGATGGTCTTGCCCCCACCTGCGCTGTTGATGATGACGTAAGCAAGGCCTTGGGTGACCCTGCCGAGCTTGGCCTGGCGGCAGCGCTGAGTTATCGGAATAATGGCATGTGCCCGGTGAGCAATTTGACTGGTGTGAGTAAACGCTTGAATGCTCCAGGCGCCCTGCCAAGTAAGCGCAAGGCATTGGCGGTTTGGAATCAACGCTCGCCCTGACGCAGTCGCCTCTCTCGCCACATAACCAAATAACACAATAACCCAAGCCCTTGGTTTCCTCTGCATAGGCAAAAGCTGTTTTTGGTTTAATTTTTTATGCCTGAAACCGCCTTCTCTTACAATGCACTCATACCCTAAAAAAAGGAGACATCATGAATACCGTAGACAAAATCTGGCTAAAAAGCTACCCTGTCGGCGTACCGGCTGAAATCGACACCAACACCTTCGCCAATCTGGTCGACCTGTTCATGGCTTCGGTAGAAAAAAGCCGCGACAAAATCGTATTCAGCAATATGGGCGTAGACCTCAGCTATGCTGAAGTAGAGAAAAAAAGTGCGGCCTTCGCTGCGCACCTGCATCAGGCTGGCATCAAGGCAGGTGACCGCGTCGCCATCATGTCGCCCAATCTGCTGCAATACCCCATCGCCCTGTTTGGGGCTTTGCGTCTGGGCTGCACCATCGTGAATTGCAACCCACTCTACACTCCACGTGAGCTGGAACATCAGCTGAATGACTCAGGTGCCACGGCCATCGTGGTGCTGGAAAATTTCGCTGTCACTCTGCAAGAGGTCCTGCCTCGCACAAGTATTAAACATGTCGTCATCACCTCCATTGGTGAGTGCGTAGGTCTGAAAGGCCTGTTGGTCAATTTCGTGGTCAGGCATGTGAAAAAAATGGTGCCTGCGTTCAGTCTGCCCAATGCCATTCGCTTTAGTGCTGCTTTAGCGAATGGGGCGGGCAAGGACTTCCCCAAACCCACGCTGAATCACCACAGCATCGCCTTTCTGCAATACACGGGGGGCACCACCGGTGTGTCCAAGGGCGCGATACTCACGCACGGCAATTTGATTGCCAATATCTTGCAGGCCGAGGCTTGGCTTAATGGCGGCCCCGAGTGGCCCCACCCTGAGGTCATCATCGGGGCCTTGCCGCTCTACCACATCTTTGCTCTCTCGGTGTGCATGTTTGTTTATGTCAAGCGTGGGGCGCAAATCGTGCTCATCACCAATCCCAAGGACATTCCCAACTTTATCAAAACCTTGAGCAAGTACCGTTTCACCATGTTGCCGGGGGTCAACACTTTATTCAATGCCCTACTCAACAACGCCGAATTTGCCAAGCTTGATTTCTCCGCCCTGCGCTATGGTCTCGGTGGTGGCATGGCAGTGCAAAGAGCCACTGCAGAGCTGTGGAAAAAAGTCACCGGCACCACACTGGTTGAAGCCTATGGCCTGACCGAAACTTCGCCCGGTCTCACCATCAACCCCACGACTATCACCGAGTACAACGGCACCATCGGCTTGCCCATTCCATCTACCGAAATCAAAATTCGCTTGGCTGACGGCAACACTGCCCCTTTGGGCGAGCGCGGAGAAATCTGTGCCCGTGGCCCGCAGGTCATGCAGGGCTATTGGCAGCGCCCTGATGAAACCGCCAAAGTTCTGGACAAAGATGGTTGGTTTGGCACCGGCGATGTCGGCATCATGGATGAACATGGCTATTGCAAGATCGTCGACCGCATCAAAGACATGATCTTGGTATCGGGCTTTAATGTCTACCCCAACGAAGTGGAAGACGCTGTGTGCATGCACCCTGGCGTGCTGGAGGCTGCGGCCATTGGCCTGCCCGATGAAAAATCTGGCGAGGCGGTAAAAATATTCGTGGTGCGCAAATCCTCCTCGCTCACCACGGATGAGCTCATGAGCCATTGCAAAGAAGTGCTCACCGGTTACAAGTGTCCAAAACACATTGAGTTCCGTGATGAGTTGCCCAAAACCAATGTCGGCAAGATCCTACGCCGTGCCTTGCGCGACGAAGCCCTCACCAAGATGAAGCTCTAATGTCAGAGATTACCCTAGTTGATTTGCCCGTCGGCAAGGAGCCAGCCACACGCGTCATTCCCATGCCTGCAGATGCCAACCACATGGGCGATATTTTCGGTGGCTGGATCATGGCGCAAGTGGATCTGGCCGCGTCGGTGCCCGCCCGTCGCGCTGCCAAATCGCGCGTGGCCACGGTGGCGGTGAACTCCTTCGTGTTCAAACAGCCGGTGTTCATCGGCGATATCCTGTCGTTCTATGCCGAGGTAACCCGCATTGGCCGTACCTCCGTCACGGTCAATGTCGAGGTGTTTGCCCAGCGTGAAGTGACGCACGCCAAAGCCATCAAGGTCACCGAGGCCACCTTGACGTTTGTGGCGCTGGATGAGCACAAAAAACCACGGGTCATCGTGTAGTGGGTGCCACCACCAGTAGCGCTTGCTTCGTTCTACATGGCGTGTCTGCGGCGCCAGGCGTTGCCATTGCCCGCGCCCAACTGGTCTCACATGTGCTGCTTGAAGTGGCCCATTATGAATTGGCTGAAAGCGAGCTCGTCGCCGAACAAATGCGTCTGCAAAACGCCATAGAGTCAGTGCAGACCGAGCTCACCACTTTGCAACAAAACATGATGCACAGTGACACCCCAGCCGAGTTAGGCGCGTTTTTGGATGTGCACTGGATGTTGCTCTCAGACCCGGCGCTGTCAAAAGAACCTTTAGACACCATCGTCCGCACCCGCTGCAACGCCGAGTGGGCAATGACACAACACATGCACGCCTTGGTCGAGCAGTTCGATGCCATTGACGACCCCTATCTGCGCGAGCGCAAAGCCGATGTGGTGCACGTAGTCGAGCGGGTGCTCAAGGCGCTTATCGGACAAGGCAGCTTGGCCCCAGCGCCGCGTGATCAGCAGACGGTGCTGGTGGCGCATGACCTGTCCCCCGCCGATGTCATTCAGTACAAAGGCCAGCACTTCGCCGCCTTCATCACCGACTTGGGGGGCATTACCTCTCACACAGCCATTGTGGCGCGCAGTCTGGGCATCCCCTCAGTGGTGGCTCTGCACAATGCCCGTCAACTGATTCGCGAAAACGAATGGATCATTGTTGATGGTGATGCCGGCATTGCCATTGTCAATCCAGATGATGCCACGCTGGCACTGTACAGACTCAAGCAAGATGGCCTCAAACTGGCCAAACAAAAACTGCGCCTGCTGATCAGCAACACCACTGAGACCCTCGACGGTGAACGCATTGCGCTGAACGCCAATATCGAGCTGCCCGAAGACATTCACGAAGCCTTGGACAATGGTGCCGAAGGCATTGGCCTGTTTCGCTCCGAGTTTCTGTTTTTGAATCGCCATGATCTACCCAGTGAAGACGAACAGTTTGAGGCCTACAAGCAAGTACTAGAAGGCATGCAGGGCAAGCCCGTGACCATACGCACCTTTGATCTGGGGGCTGACAAGCGCATGCCTGGCGTGGGTGACCGAGTCAGCGTCAACCCCGCTCTCGGGCTGCGCGCCATACGCCTGTGCCTCGCCGAACCGGCGATGTTCATGACTCAATTACGGGCCTTACTGCGCGCCGCCAAATTTGGCCAACTGAAAATACTCATCCCCATGCTGGCCTCAGCCAGCGAGCTCACCCAGACTCTGCGTTTTTTAGAGCAAGCCAAGGCACAGGTCAATAATCATGCCGACTTCAAAATTGGCGGCATGGTAGAAGTGCCCGCCTCAGTGCTTAGCCTGGATTACTTTGCCAAACATCTGGATTTTTTCTCGGTGGGCACCAACGACCTCATTCAATACACCCTTGCCATTGACCGTGGCGATGATGCCGTGGCCCATCTCTACGACCCGCTGCACCCAGCGGTGCTGCGCCTGATGAGCATGGCATTCAAAACCGCAGAGAAGGCAGGTAAACCCATTGCTGTGTGCGGTGAGACCGCTGGTGACCCACACCTGACGCGCGCGCTCCTCGGTCTTGGCCTAAAAGAATTTTCCATGCACCCGGCCAATCTGCTTACCGTCAAACAACGCATTCTGGCCTCGGACGCCGCACAGTGCTCCGTCACCATGCACCGAACACTCAAGCAGGACGATCCGGCGAAAGTGCTGTCCATGGTGGCTAAGCTCAACGAAGCCAACTAAGCACCGACTCACTAAAATGCAGGCATGTGTGGCATTAGTGGACTCCTAGACGGCAAGCGCCGCCTCAAGCATATCGACGAACTCGCCAAGGCCATGGCCTTGCGCATGCAGCACCGTGGCCCCGATGGTGCAGACGAGTGGGTAGACCACGCTGCCGGAGTGGCCTTGGCACACCGGCGTTTGGCCATTGTTGACCTAAGTGCTGCGGGCAAACAGCCCATGGCCTCCAGCTGTGGCCGCTATGTGGTGAGCTATAACGGAGAAATTTACAACCACGCCGAGTTACGCGCTGAGCTTGATGCAGTGGCCTCACCCCAGTGGCGCGGCCACTCGGACACCGAGGTGATGCTAAATGCCTTCAGCACCTGGGGCGTGACCAACAGTCTCGCCAAAATGACCGGCATGTGGGCCATTGCCTTGTGGGACAAAAAGGAACACACCCTCACCCTCATCCGTGACCGCATGGGCGAAAAGCCTCTTTACTACGGCTACGTTGGCGGCGTGTTTGCATTTGCTTCTGAGCTTAAATGTCTGCACGCCATTCCCAATGCAGACTTACGTATCCATGCCGAGGCGGTGCCATTGTTCTGCCGCACCAGCTACATCCCGGCCCCCTTAAGTATTTATCAGAACATCTTCAAACTCAGCCCAGGCAGCAGCCTCACCTTGAGCTGTGCCGATGCCGCCGCCGGGCACTTGCCCGAACCACAGGTTTACTGGTCGTTCAGGCAGGTGGCAGAACATGGGCAAGGCAGCTTCAAGGGCAGCCCCGAAGATGCAGTGAATGAGCTGGAACGCCTGCTGCAACGTTCTATCGCCAGACAGATGATGGCCGATGTGCCCGTGGGGGCGTTTCTTTCAGGTGGCGTAGACTCCAGCGCCGTGGTGGCGCTGATGCAAGCACAAAGCCCGGGCAAGGTGAAGAGTTTCTCCATCGGCTTTAGCGAGAAAGCCTACGATGAAGCCCCCTATGCACGCGCGGTTGCTGCACACTTAGGCACGGCCCACACCGAGCTGTATGTCAGCCCCGAGGAAGCCATGGCTGTCATCCCGCGTCTGGCCCATATCTACGATGAGCCGTTTGCAGATTCCTCACAAATCCCCACCTTTTTGGTGTCGCAAATGACGCGTGCCCATGTCACGGTCAGCCTGTCTGGAGACGCTGGCGATGAGCTCTTTAATGGCTACACCCGTTATGCCTACAGCGCCAAACTCATGCAGCGCATGCGCCCTCTGCCCCTGACAGCGCGCCAGACTTTGGGCAGGCTGATGCAGGCCATACCCGATGGTCTTTGGTCTAGCGCCTTGGCCCTGCCTCATTTTCTGGCCCCTGCGACGGTCAAACGCTTGCTCACGGCCAATAAAGTCAAACAATTTGCCGCCATGCTGCGTGACAGCGATCCTGCCGGTCTGTACGCGCGTTTTATTTCCAACTCTGACCCACTGTCGCTGGCGCGTTGCCCCGAGCCCATGAGCCTGATTCGCCACTATGAGCAGTGGCCGAAAGTGTCTCCCTACGTCGAGCAGATAGCCGCCCTAGACGCGCTCACCTACTTGCCCGATGACATTTTGTGCAAAGTCGATCGTGCCGCCATGGCGGTCAGCCTAGAGACCCGTGTGCCCATGCTCGACCACGAACTGGTGGCCTTCGCGTTCTCACTACCGGCGCACTACAAGTGGCGCGAAGGTCAGAGCAAATGGCCTTTGCGCTCGCTTCTGTATCGTCATGTTCCACGCGCTCTGATAGAGCGCCCGAAGCAGGGCTTTGGCGTGCCTTTGGGTGATTGGTTCAAAGGGCCCTTGCGTGATTGGGTAGAAAGCCTCTTGCCCGCCTCTGACAGCCCTTATTGGCACAGCACAAAAGTGCGCCAGTTGTGGCAAGAACACTTGGACAGCAAAGATAATCACGCCTACCGTTTGTGGAATGTCCTCATGTTTGAAGCCTGGCAGCGGGAATATTCCGCCAGTTAGCCAAGCTCAGCCCTAAGCAGGGCTATGCGCCCGCTGTGGGTTCCTCGTTGCGAGGCGGGGCATCTGCCGCTTGCTGCGCATGCCAAAGCAAGGCCATGAGCAACACCATGCTGGGCACAAAGTGCAGCAGGCTGCGATTGATCACTGTCTGCACTGCCCAGTAAGGGTTACTGGCGGTGAGCCCCACACTCAGCACCGTGACCAGCAAGCCACTTAAGACAAAAAAAGCAGGCGCACGAATTGCCGGCGCACTTAATTGCCGCCAAGCATACAGTAAAAGCATGACCAGCATGGTCCACAGCAGGTTATAACTGCTGCCAATCCAAAGGTTTTCAACAAACATCTCGGGCATGATGTTAAAGGTCTTTAGATTGAAATGTTCCTGATAATACAAGGCGCCCTTGTTGGCCACGGCCAAAACAGCAAGCCCCCCCACAAGCCCCATGCCCACACTGCCTTGCCACCAGCGCCGCAAAGGCATCAATGCCGAGGCACCCACCCAGGCGCTGGCCAAGAGCAATACGCCCCAATAAATGGTCGGGCGCTTCATCTTGCTCACCGCAAATACACACACAAAAAACACCAGCCACCAAGCCAAACGTCGGCTCTTGATAGCAAACCCCAAACACAAAAGCGCCGCCAGGATGCCGTAAGCCACATGAAAATCGACATAGCCAGACAAGGCAATGTGAATCCCCAACAACGGCACAGAGGCCAAGGCATAGGTGGCCACCAATGCCCACAGTGGACGCAAGGCATGTTGCCGCAAGCCGCCATACATTGTCAGCAAAATACCTAAGTACGCTACGCCCCAAGAAACATTCGGCAGCACTTCTCTGAATTCTGCTTGCCACACATTCGGCCACAGTCGCAACAGACTAATGAACAAGGGGTAGTTTTCCCCTATGATGAACGGGTCTGCCACATTCATCCCCAAGTGCAAGTGCTTGGCCCGCAGCCCCAATAAAGACAAGGTGTCAGCCCCGTAGCTTGGGCGCAGCAACACCTCGTGCCATAGCTGCACCACATGCAGGCACAGCAGCGCACTGAGCGCCAGAAACAATAGTGCTGTCGGCGCCATTCGCACTTGAGCAAGATACGCCAAATTTGGCCTTGTGGGCAGACGTGGCCTTGCCAATAAAGCAGGTAATTTTCTGCTGTTCAACAATAAAAATAATCCCACCGCCACGGTCATCACTCTGGCCACTGGGCCTGCTTGTATGAGCCCGCCATTCAGCCAAGCAGACAGCCACAGCAACCCGCACACGCTCATTTGCCCCAGAAAAATCGCCAGCCCCCACCATAAGGCAGGGTGGGTGGGATGCTCGGTGGACCTTGGCAACATGAGCCACAGGAGCAAGGCACCCAGCGCCATGCTCAAGCCCTGACTCCACAAAGCCGGAAAAATAAGGGTTGAGTCCACGGCTATAAGGCCTGAAAAAGTGAAAATTGCCCGCCCGCAAACACCTGCAGACGTTTGGCTTTTTGGCCCTCTTTGGGAGCGGCCTTGCCTTTGAACTCGGCGTTGGCATCGTCAAAATACAGGGGCTTGTCCTCTGCCACTATAAACAGCGCATCCTTAGCAAGAGGCAGCTTGGCCTCCAAAAGCAGACTGGGTGCGGCATGATAGGCGGTGGCAAAAAAAGCCGGGCTGTCCTTGCTGCCCACAAAAAAATAGGTTTGTCTGGTCTTGCCCAGCATTTGGCCCGCCTGATGATAGGCTGCGAATTCATCACTGGAAAATTTTTGTGCATCAGTTTTGCCACCGTACAGTTTGGCCGTCACCGGCCACTGTAGGGCTTGTTGTTTTAACCAAGCGAAGTCATTCAGGACCCAGAGCACCAGAAACAACATGGCCAGACGTGGTGCAGCCTGACCGCGTGCAGACGGCCCGCGCAGCCGCACATACCAATAAGCCGCCCATGCCAGCAACACACACAGGCCAGACAGCCACACCGTCTTGCTGTTGCGGGCGGTTTGCGCGCCACTTTGCAAAAAATTGATGCTGCGGGCCGCCAACAAACCGGTGCGCCAAGCCTCGTCCCACACCTGCACTACTCGGCCTTGCCAAGTATCGCGATAAATGCGCAAGCCGGAAAAAGCCACGGCCGACAGCGCATGCCCCGGCTGGCTAAAAAACAGTGTCAGCGTTGTCGGACTGCCACGCCAATACCCCAGGTTTTTAGCCAAGGTGGCGAGCTCTTGATCGTCACTAAAGAGCAAAGGCAACTGCTGATCCGCAAGCTGAAAATACCCCCCAATATTGGTATTTGATCTTTTGACATCCACCACCACGAGCGGATAGTCCTCCAGCAAAACCTCTGGCTTAGGCAACAACACTTTCACGCGACCCGATGGGTTTTCAGGCGTGGGGGCAAGCCCGATAAAACGAATTTCTTTACTGTCGACTTCGCTCTTTCCCGCGTCTTCTATTTTTGCTTCATCGGCTTTGTAATGACGCGCATGCTGGTGAGTAAGCAGCGCCAAAAGCACAAACACCGACAGCGCAAACAGCAAGGCTAAACTGAGAAACTTGGGTAAGCGCATAAACAGATTTGAATTTTGAGTCACCTTATGTAAGGCAAGGTCAAGAGCGCCATGTCTCCACCTTGGCCCGGCCCAGCCGCACAGGAGTGTGCCCCAAGGCCACGCTCCTTAGCGCTTGAGGACTTTAATTATTTGGCCAAATTGGCCGCGGCAAAATCCCAATTCAGCAATTTTTCAATCACCGCAGTGGCGTAGTCGGCGCGACGATTTTGATAATCAACATAATAAGCATGCTCCCACACATCGATGGTCAGCAAAGGTTTTTGCCCTTTAGTGATGGGGGTTTCAGCATTCCCTGTTTTCACGATTTTCAGGCTGCCGCCTTCCTCTACCAACCAAGCCCAGCCAGAGCCAAACTGGGTCATGGCAGCGGCGTGAAATTCTTTTTTGAAGTTATCAAAACTTCCAAAAGCCGCGTTAATCTTCTCTGCCACGCTGCCGCTGGGGGTTCCACCGCCATTGGGCTTCAGTGAATTCCAATAAAAAGTATGGTTCCAGATTTGTGCGGCATTGTTAAACACGCCCACCATATCGGCTTTGCCCGCAGACAGGGCAATCACTTGCTCTAGACTGCTGTTGGCCCAATCTTTGCCTTCTGCCAATTTGTTCAGATTGTCGACATAGGCCTTGTGGTGTTTGCCAAAATGAAACGACAGGGTGCTGGCAGAAATCACTGGTTCTAGCGCATTGTCAGCAAAGGGGAGTGGGGGCAGGGTGAACATAAATTCCTCTTAAAAGGTTAACCGTAAAGTTTTTGCATACGCTCGCGGCGCTCCTGCGCCTCCAGCGACAGTGAGGCGGTGGGACGTGCGAGCAGACGAGGAATGCCAATGGGTTCGCCAGTCTCTTCACACCAGCCGTAAGAGCCATCATCAATGGTGAGCAGGGATTTCTCGATTTTCTTTAACAGCTTGCGTTCACGATCACGAGTGCGCAACTCCAAGGTGTATTCCTCTTCTTGGGTGGCGCGGTCGGCGGGGTCAGTGGTGACTTCATTTTCACGCAGATGTTCGCCTGTGTCGCTGGCATTGGCGAGGATTTGTGCCCGCATGTCGCTTAAGGATTTGCGAAAATAGGCCAGCTGCACATCATTCATGTACTCATCTTCGCTCATTTTGCGCAGCTGCGCCTCGCTGACGATGGCCACACTGTCGAGATTCTTTTTCGAGGTACTGCCTGAGGTGTTCTCGCTTGGCGCGGATGGCAGGACTGGCGCTATTGCTGGGCTTGACTTTTTTTCTACAGCCGCTGCCCCGGCCGGTTTGGCCGCTTGCGCCGGTTTGGCTGTTTGCGCCGCTTGCAATTTGGCAGCGCTTTTTTCTGCCTCTTTTACCGCAGTACCACTGGTGGCGACTTTGGTGGCGAGCTTTTTCGCCGCAGGTGCTGCGGGTTTGGGACTGGCTTTGCTCGGCATGGCGTTCCTAACGTTCCTAACGTGGTCGAATTATGGTACTGCTAAAAATAGGCGCGAATTATACGCTTAAAATCCAGCCATGACATCCCCCACCCCCTGCCGCCTCAACGGCGGCCATATCCTGGTCGAGCAGCTCATCACCCATGGCACTGACAAGATCTTCTGTGTTCCCGGTGAAAGTTACCTCGCCGTGCTGGACGCGCTATACACCCATCAGGACAAAATCCGCACTTACGTGGCCAGACAAGACGGGGGCGCTGCGTTCATGGCCGCAGCCTATGGCAAGTTCACCGGCACGCCCGGCATCTGTTTTGTCACCCGTGGTCCTGGGGCAAGTAACGCCAGCATTGCCGTGCACACGGCGTTTCAGGACAGTGACCCGATGATTTTATTCATAGGGCAGGTGGCCAGTGACCAAGTGGAGCGCGAGGCGTTTCAAGAAATCGACTACCGCCGCATGTTTGCCCCTCTGTGCAAATGGGTGGCGCAAATAGACCGCGTAGACCGTATTGGCGAATATGTTGCCCGTGCCTATGCCACAGCCACTTCAGGGCGCCCAGGCCCGGTGGTGCTGGCATTGCCCGAAGACATGTTGACCAGCTTGGGGGAGCCTCAGCACCTCGCGCCCTACACCATCACTCAGGCCAGCCTAGGCCCGTTGCAGATGCAGGCCTTACAAAATGCCCTAGAGGCGGCGGAAAAGCCCTTGGTCATACTGGGCGGTGCGGGCTGGAGTGCCGAGGGCACAAAACACTTGCAGCAGTTTATTGAGGGCTTTGATCTGCCAGTGGCCTGCGCCTTCCGTTTCCAAGATGCCTACGACAATGACTTGCCCAACTACGTGGGGGATGCCGGCATTGGCATCAACCCAGCATTGGGGCAGGCCATCAAGGCAGCTGATCTGATTATCGCTATCGGGGCGCGTCTGGGGGAGATGACCACGGGGGGCTACACCTTGCTCACTCCCCCACGCAGCGCGCAAAAGCTGATACACATCCACAATGATGTGCTCGAACTAAACCGTGTCTATCAAGCAGATCTGGCGATTGCCTCGGGCATGAATGAATTTGCCGCACTCGCAAGCACTTTGCCCACGAGGAAAAAATTCTCCTCGCACACGCAGACCCTGCGCCATGCTTATGAGCACTGGCAGAGCGCGGCCTATCAAGGCATGCCGGGGACACTGGAGCTGGCCACGGTGGTGCGCGCCTTTGCTGCGAATCCCGATACCACGGTCTACACCAACGGGGCTGGGAATTTTTCTGGTTGGCTGCACCGCTTTCACCGTTACCGCCGACCCAACACTCTGCGTACACAGTTGGCACCTTCCAGCGGCTCCATGGGTTATGGAGTGCCCGCCGCCATCGCTGCCAAAATCACCGACCCAGACCGCCTTGTCGTGTGCTTCACTGGCGATGGCGACTTCATGATGACCGTACAAGAGCTGGCCACGGCCGTGCATTACCGGGTCGGCGTTATTTTCATGATCAGTAACAATGGCTACTACGGCACCATACGTTTGCATCAGGAACGCGAATACACCGGCCGCGTCAGTGGCACCGATTTCAGTAACCCCGACTTCGCGGCAATGGCAAAAAGTTTTGGTGCCCATGGTGAGTGTGTGCGCCATACTGACGAATTTGCCCCTGCCTATGAACGCGCCATTGCAGCCAGCCAGCAAGGCATACCGGCCGTGCTTGACCTGGTCATAGATGCAGATGCCATCACAACACAAACCACCATCAGCAAAATGCGGGCGGCTAAAAAATGATTGCTTAGTTCCGCAAAGTTTTTTTGGGAAAATGCAGTGAAAACGTGGTGAGGTGGTTGAGTTCGCTTTTCACTGTGGCCTTGCCGTTGTGCAAACGCATAATCGACTGCACGATGGCCAGGCCTAGTCCACTCCCCCCCAGTGGGCCTGTGCGGCTGGTGTCGACACGATAAAAGCGGTCAAACAATCTGGGCAGGTGTTCATGTGATATGCCCGGCCCGGTGTTGGAGATGCTGAACACTGCCTCTAGTTCGTTCTCTCCCATATGACAGCGCACCACCGTGCCTTCGGTGGCATGCCTGAGTGCATTGACCAAGATATTCTGCGCCGCCCGCTCCAACAGATTCATATCAGCCAGCACCACCGCCTCGCCCTCTATATCGATCATCAAATTACGTTCTTCGGCGACGTATTCAAAAAACTCTGCCAACTTCTTGGCCACGTCTGACATGCTGATGGCTTTCAGATTCAGGCGCAATTCCGCGGCATCGGTGCTGGCCAGGAAGAGCATGTCTTCCGTCATGCGGCGCAGTCGCTCCAGCTCTTCCACATTTGAGCCTAGGACGTCTTGGTATTCAGCAATGCTGCGCTCCCGCGCCAGTGCCACTTGTGTGGTGCCCAGCAAATTATTGATGGGGGTGCGCAGTTCATGCGCCAAATCGGCTGAGAAATCCTTGAGTCGAGAAAATGAACCCTCCAGCCTTTGCAACATGGAATTAAACGCTGCGCCCATGCGTTTGATTTCGTCAGGCACATTGTGCAGATCGATCTTCTGATGCAACTGATTGGCCGTGATCAGCTCTGCCGTCTTGGTGACGCGTCGCAAGGGCAAAAGACCACGCCGCACCCAGGAATAAGCCAGCAGGCCGGCCAACATTGAGGCGAATAGTGTTATCGAAAAAGCCACCCCATAAAAGGTGCGAATAATATTCACCGTGTCACTGCGGTTCATAGTCAAACCCAGATACAGCGGCTTGACTTCGCTGCGCAGACGCACCCCTTTGAAGATCATCAACTGCGCGCCCTGGCTATTGTCTTCCAACAGAAAAGGTTCACTCGGATGCGCCTCTTTGAGCCAACTTTGCATGGCTTGCGGCATTGGCAGGCCGAAGGCTGAGAAGATCAGCTGTCCATCACCGCGCACCACGAAAATACTGGTCTTGCTGTGCATGTGGATGCTGTTGCGTGAAGAGCGCAAGAGGTCGGCCAACTCCTCCGAATTGCGGCTGTCGCGCGCCATGTCTTCCAAAACCACCATGTCATTGCCCAACTGCTTGGCATCATAATCATAGATGGTTTTTTGCACATACCAGGCCAAAAAAATCCCCGTCACCGCCATCAGCAACATGGACAGCAGCGCAAAGCCTAAGCCTAAGCGAGCATCTAATGAATTGAGTCGGAACAAAAAAATAGGCGTAAAAAAAGCGCCCCGTTAAACGTGAGCGCCTAGTTTACTGAAACCCCCTCAAAATTTAGTCGTGTCGGGCCAATTGCTCAGGGTTGTCGTGGGCGCGAATAATTTTGTCCGACATCAGATAGCCGACCCCGCGCACGCCGTGGATGAGTTTGTGCTCAAAATTATCATCAATCTTGGCGCGCAGACGGCGCACCGCCACGTCCACCACATTGGTGCCGGTGTCGTAGTGCATGTCCCACACCTGTTGTGCAATCAGGCTGCGTGACAGCACTTCACCTTGCCGGCGCAAGAAAAACAGCAGCAAGGCATACTCCTTGGCAGTCAGCAAAATGCGCTCTCCACCACGCACCACGCGGCGCTTCAAGGGGTCTACTTCAAGGTCGGCGATAGTCAAGGTCTCCACAATTTGTGCCTTGCCTCTGCGAATAATCGAGCGCGCCCGCGCCACCAACTCACTGATGGCAAATGGTTTCACCAAATAATCGTCGGCCCCCAAGTCCAACCCCTTTACCCGATCTTCAATGCGGTCACGAGCGGTCACAAACAATACCGGGGTTTCCTTCAAGGTGCGCAAGCGTTTGAGCACATCCCAACCGTCCATGCCCGGCATCATCACGTCCAACACCACCAAATCAAAATCGTGCTGCGAGGCCAGCGACAGCCCTTCTTCCCCATTGTTGGCGACAGTGGTTGAAAACCCTTCTTCATTCAAGCCTTTGCTTAAAAAGGCCGCTGTTTTAATTTCATCATCAACGATGAGTACACGCATTCAAGAACTCCTAAGAGAGGTGCCGCTGTTTTTTTGTCCTCAGGCGCAGCGACGACTGTAATAAAAATTACATTTTACCGGCTAAATAAAGAAAAAAACGCAGAATGTAATTATTTTTTTGTAAATAGTATGTCTCGAATATCGTGACCTATGCCAATTCCACGCTTTTCAAACTTGGTTTCCGGACGGAAGTCAGGACGGGGGCAAAAACCTTCGCCGGTGTTGCGCAACTCAGGCTGCTGCGCGCACAGCTGCAGCACTTCCTCGGCATACGGCACCCAATCCGTGGCCATGTGAAACAAACCGCCACTTTGGATTTTCTGCACCAAGACCTGCACAAAGGCTGTTTGCAAAATACGTCGTTTTTGGTGCCTGAGTTTCGGCCAAGGGTCGGGAAAATACACTTGCACTCTACCCAGGCTGGTGGGCGCAATCATGTCGCGCAGGACCTCGACCGCATCATGTTGCAGCACCCGCACATTGCTGATTTTTTGCTCCGCCAACAGGGCGCACAAATTGGCCACGCCCGGTGGATGCACCTCTATGCCCAAAAAATTTTTCTCTGGTTCGTGGAGCGCCTGCTCTGCCAGACTGGCACCCATGCCAAAACCAATTTCAAGCACAGTCTCGGCCTGACGACCA
>JBDKJU010000172.1:0-6152 GCA_039796435.1 Pseudomonadota bacterium
GCGGCGAATCACCCAGACACCAGCGCCACTCGGCAGGGGTGTGCAATAGCAAATGGGTGTGTAAGCCCAAGGCACCAGCCAAGTGGGCGATCACCGTGTCGATACTGACCACCGCATCGCAACTGCTCGCCAGCACGGCTGTGTCCCACAGAGTGTTTAGCGTTTTGCTGATGCCTTGCGGAAAGTGTTGCGTGAACATGGCCTCTGTGACCGCTTCGCCCTTTTGAAGCGACACCCAGGTGATGCCGGGCATCTGGGCGAGGACGGCAAGCTGTTCGGCGAATAAAAACCGATCAAAACGGCGGGCTTGTTTTTGCGTGTTGCCGGCGTAGCACAGGCCGACTAATTTATTGCCGGTGACATGTTTGCTGTCAGCAAGCAGAGCCGCACGCATGTTGGCCACTGAGTCTGCGGGCACACTCAGGTAGGCTGCGCTGCCGACATTTTTTTCGGAGAGTTTGCGATGATAGGGCAGGGACATCATGCCCGTCCAGCCGTCAAATTTGAGCAGTAGGCTGTTGTCGGCGACCACAGTGATGCGGGCGTCAAGAGTGCGGGTGAGCTCTTTCAAGGTCTCGGGCACCACTAAGGTGATCTCTAGGCCCAAGTCGGCGTAGTAAGGGGCGAAGCGCATGTATTGCAGGCTCTCCCCTAAGCCTTGCTCGGCAATGATGGTGAGTTTGCGCCCCGGGATAGGCACACCGTCCCAGCGTTCGATGTTGGGGAATACGGTGCGCCCGGTGTAACCCGGCAGTTGGTAGCGCTTCTCAAACAGGGCAAAGCCTTGCTGGTAGCGGCCCAGCGCCAGCAAGCTCAGGCTTTCGTTCCATTGTGCCAGCACCAGACGTGGTTCAAGCTTGACTGCCCGTTCGAACAGGGCAAGCGCTTCTGTGTGTGCCCCCATTTCTTGCAAAGCCAGGGCCTTGTTGCAGTGGGCGCGGGCATGTGCGGGCGACAGCGAGAGCGTCATGTCGGCACTGCCGATGGCGGCTTCATACTCTCCGCGATTGATGTAGACCGTGGCCATGTTGTTGTGAAACTCAGGCTCTTCAGGCATTTTTTCCAGAGCCGTGTCGAGCAGGGCAAAGGCCTCTTCCACCAGTTCAGGGCGTTCCAGATCCATCAAGGCCAGACCCAGATAATGCTGGGTGATGGCATCGTCGGGGTCGGTGGCCAGTACTTGTCGGTGCAAGACGATGGCGGCAGCGAGATTGCCCGCTTGCTGCTGAGCAAGAGCGCGCAGGTGCAGGTCTTTGTTGCTTGGTTTGATCAGGCTGGGGTTGCTGTCGCTAGAGGCACCATGGCAGGATTTAAAGCGTTTGCCGCTGCCGCAAGGGCAGGGGGCCATGCGAGAGGGCGGTGGGGTGATAGTGTCAGACATAGACTGGCATTTTAATTTTTTGCCAGTCTAGGGTGGGCGCGCGCCAGAATCAATACCGACACGCTCTTGGCCCCTTGAATTTTGAGCGCACGTGCGGCCTCGTGCACCGTGGTGCCAGTGGTCATCACATCGTCAATCAGCAAAATGGCTTGTCCGGCCACCTCGGTGCTGGCTAGGAAAGCGTGGCGCAGATTTTTGCGACGCTGTTGCGCGGTCAGTCCTACTTGGGCGGCGGTGTCGCGCACGCGGCTTAACCAGTCGTGCTCAATGCGCAAGGCTCGCGCATGTGCCAGAGCTTTACCTATCTCGGCGCTTTGGTTGTAGGCTCTGGCGCGCAAACGCTCAGAGGACAAGGGGATGGGCACACACACGCCAGCAAGTTCGGCGGGCAGTTGGCGGGACATGAGTGTGCCAAGATGATGGCAGAGACTGAGTTGTCCCCCATATTTGGCCATCTGCACCACTGGCGTTAAAGGTGGGGAGTAGACAAAGGCGGCATGTACCTGAGTGTAGGCGGGCGGTTTGCGCAGGCACATGCCACAACATCCGCTGCTCCCCAAGGGGCGGGCACAACACCAACAGCATTGTCCCTGGCGCTCAAAATCTTCACCGCATGCCGCGCACAGAGGCGCTGCAGCAGCTCCGTGGCAGAGCCAGCACTGCTGGGGCAAAGAATTGAACAGGCGGGCAAGCATGTTTTGAGACAATAGCACAGTGGACAATAAACCTCTGATTCACTTTCAAGCGCGTGCCCGACAGTGGCGGCGAGCGCAACAGATACTGGCAAAAGACCGACAAGCACTCAGTCTGTTTACCGAATTTGACACAAGATTATGGGAACGCTTGAGCGCCGTGCAGATGGTGCCTGAAAAAGTGGCACAGCTGTCTGCCCCATTGCCTGCGAATTGGGACAAAGTGGCTGCGCGTTACCCCAAGGCTGAGCAGCTCAACCTGTGGCCTGAATTTTTACCCACCACGGCGCAGCCTGCCTTGCGTGGTGCACACCATCTGTGGCAGCGCCTGCAGGGGCGGAAAAGCAGCACTCAGCGCATAGATCTGGATGCGGGCACTTGGCCTGCGAACAACATTGATCTTTTTTTGGCCCCTTTTGGTTTGCAGAGTGTGGCAGATCTGCCCACTGCGCTTGCTGCGGCGCAGAAGAGCATGCGCGTGGGTGGTTGCTTGGCCCTGTGTCTGTTAGGCGTGGACAGTTTGCGCGAACTGAGTGGCGAATACACTGTGCACCGCTTCATCGATATGCACGACATTGGGGATATGTTGATCGAGGCGGGGTTGTCAGATCCGGTGTTGGATGTGGAGCGCTTGACCTTGCGTTACAGCAGTTTTGCTGCTTTGGTGGCAGAGCTGGGTGCCTTGGGCGCCAGGCAACATCAGCAAGCACCTCAGCAACCCTATCGGCCGCAGTTCGAGTTCAGACGTTTCTGCGCCGCGCCCAAACATGAGGTGCCGGTCGAGGTCAGCCTAGAGGTGATCTATGCCCACGCTTGGAAGCCCGAGCCCAAGATCACGGCGGAAGGGCATGCAATCGTGACATTTCGTCCGTATAAAAACAAAAGCAATCCCACTATCAAGACCAGCATCTAAACCAGCACCAATACCTTAGGCTAGCAAGCGACGTGAGCCTGCGGTCGGTGTGTCGGTGGGTGTGTCGGTGGGTGTGGCGGTGGGAGGGCTTGCCTGCTAAATTTTTATCGAACCAGAACTGTTCCTTGGATTCGCCGCCTGCTCGTCTTTGTCTCCGGTGACAACAAGCCAAATGACTGCCCCCAGCATGATGGCGCTGGCGGTCACTGCAAAGAGACCGGCTGTATTGCCACCGACCAGCCAGATCAGCAGCACAATAAAGCCGAGCAGCACCGCAGTGCCAATGGAATACCGCCAAGGTGTGTCTGTTTGTCGCCCTTGGGGCATTGCCTGTGTTGATGCCAATGCGGCCAGTGCCGCCTGTTCCTGTCGGCGCTGGTTTTCAGCAAGTAAATATTTTTTTTGTGTATTGATGACCTGTAAGGCAGTGCTTTCTATTTCGCGGATCTGCCATTCGGCAGGTTTCCATTTTCTGCGTGCCTCACTGCTAAGAAATTTGGTTTGTTCTTGGCGCAGATTTTTATAGGCATTCTCTTTGATTTCAGTGGTCAGCCATTCAATATGGCTGCGTTGCTCCTGGCTCAGGCCCTCTGTGTGTTCACAGAGCGCGGCATGGGTGCTCATGCCGCGCTTGTCTTGGGCGTGGTGTATTTCTGTGCCGAGGTCTACAGCAGAATCTGGCATGGTGTCTCCTTTTGGCTTTGCCCCGCATAGAGGCTGAACTAAATGGCTATTCTAGATATTTTATTGCTTTTTTGCAACATTTTTTACCTTAACGCCTGAAAATAGCCAAATTATTACAACGGGCTGTCGCGTAAAGGCCAACGCCTGTCGTGAAATATGTGCAGACAGTTGTTTTTTATGCGTGTGGGGCAGAACAAAAATCCACCCCATGTCAGGTCACGACCAAGATCAGATTCGCGTGTGCATTGGTAAGTAAAAGCACGCATGAGTGTGCGTGCAGACCCGCGCCACACGCCCACTCAGCGATCGCAAATGCATGCCGACAGGGGTTTATGCTTGCGCTGGCAGCCTAGCTTTAGCTGCGATGCTCACATAGGCACGGTTTTGCCGGGGTTCATGATGTTATTCGGATCCAAGGCTTTTTTGATGCTTTGCATGAGGCCAATGGCTTCGCCGTGCTCGGCTTTTAGGGCTTCCAGCTTATGAAAGCCAATGCCGTGTTCACCGCTGCAGGTGCCCCCCAAACGGATGGCCAAAGCGGAGACCGCGCTGGTCAGCGCGTGCGCACGTGCGGTCATTTCGGCATCCTTGGGATCGTAAAGCGGTTGCAGATGGAAGTTGCCGTCACCTGCATGTCCTACGATAGGTGCTGAGAGACCAGATTGCTCGATCAGCTTACCTGCTTCGGTAATGCACTCGGCCAGACGCGAGATGGGCACGCAGGCATCGGTGGCCATGCATTGATAGCCTGGACGCGAGGCCATGGCCGCGTAATAGGCGTGGTGGCGAGCTTGCCACAAAGCAGTGCGCTCTTCTTGGGCTTTGACCCAGCGGTAATCGCTGCCGCCATTTTCTGAGCTGATGTCTTGCATCATTTCGGCTTGTTCTGCCACATAACGTTCGCTGCCGTGGAATTCAAAAAACAAGGTTGGTTTGGCGGCCAAGCCTTCAAGTTTGGAGTAGGCAATGCTGGCGGCCATTTGCACGCTGTCAAGCAATTCGATGCGCGCCATGGGGATGCCCATTTGCATGGCCATGATGACACTGGCCACCGCCCCTTCAAGGGTGTCAAACTGCGAGATGGCAGCGGCCATGCACTCTGGCAGGCCGTAGAGTTTTAGCTGCACTTCGGTCATGATGCCCAAGGTGCCCTCGGACCCAACAAACAGTCGGGTCAAGTCATAGCCCGCAGAAGATTTGCGGGCGCGAGTGCCGGTATGAATAATCTTGCCTTCGGCGGTGACCACGGTGAAGCCCAGCACGTTTTCACGCATGGTGCCGTAGCGCACGGCATTGGTGCCAGAGGCGCGGGTCGCGGCCATGCCGCCCAAGCTGGCATCAGCCCCGGGATCGATGGGGAAGAACAGGCCTTGGGCTTTGATGTCGCGATTCAGCTGCATGCGGGTCACTCCGGCTTGCACGCGGCAGTCAAGGTCTTCGGGGTTGACGGCGATAATCTGATTCATGCGCGACAGGTCAATGCACACCCCACCATGCAAGGCGGCGACGTGGCCTTCAAGCGAGGTGCCTGTGCCAAAGGGCACGATGGGCACGCGCGCGGCATGGCATAGCCCCACGATGTGGGCGACTTCTTCGGTGCTCTCGGCAAACACCACCACGTCTGGCAGATGCGCGTCTTGTAGACCTTCGCCGTGGGCGTGTTGGCTGCGCAGGGCCAGGCTGTCGGAGAGGCGCTCACCGTAGCGGTCTTTGAGGTGGGTGTGAATGGTGGCGGTGGCGGCGTACATATTAAAACCTGGGGAGAGTGGGGTGTTTTTGTTGCAAGGCGGCCTGCATGCGCATACCGCCTAATTCGGCACAGCGGTGCAGCAGCGGCACCGCCTTGTCAGGGTTGAGCAAGCGCAGTGGGTCAAAGGCAGATTTGATGTCGTGAAAACGCGCAAGCTCAGCATGACCGAATTGCTCGCACATGGCATCGATTTTTTCTTTGCCGACGCCGTGTTCGCCAGTAATGGTGCCGCCGACTGCCACACAGGCAGACAAGATGTCGGCACCGAAGCGCTCGGTTTTTTCCAAAGCGCCGGGCAGGCTGGCATCAAACAGAATCAATGGGTGCAAGTTGCCGTCACCGGCATGAAAAACATTGGCACAAGGCAGGTCATAGTCCTTGGACAACTGCTCGATTTTTTGTAAGACTTGGGGTAAGGCCTTGCGCGGGATGGTGCCGTCCATGCAGTAGTAATCAGGCGAGATGCGGCCCACGGCGGGAAAGGCGTTTTTGCGCCCAGACCAGTAGCGCAGGCGCTCGTCTTCACTGTCAGAGAGCTTGATGTCTTTGGCGCCTGCGCGGCGCAACACGGCTTCAACCTGAGCGATCTCGGCAGCCACCTCATCAGGCGTGCCATCCGCCTCACACAGCAAAATGGCCTCCGCCTCTAAGTCGTAACCGGCATGCACAAAATCTTCCACTGCACGCGTGGCAAGCTTGTCCATCATTTCCAATCCGGCGGGGATGATGCCA
>JBDKJU010000173.1:0-3257 GCA_039796435.1 Pseudomonadota bacterium
AGTCTTCACAACTTATGCCCAGTTTGCGCAAGCTGTCAAGCATCACCGCCGTGTCATCACTGACCAACACGCCGGTGAGCTCGGTCACCCCTTGGGCCAATGCCGCCAGCAGCAAGGCACGGTTGGACAATGATTTTGATCCGGGCAAACGCACTTCGCCACTGGCGTGTGCAAACGGGCTTAAGTCAAGGGCGTCAAGAGTGGAAGACATCAGAAACTCAGTATTGATCCGTGGTACGGTGAAGTTGTAAAGGCTCGCCGGTCTCAATGTGGTGTTGCCATTGACGCCGAGCATGACTGGCGGTTTCGAGGTGCTGCATGAGTGCGGCCACATCATTGCGTGCCAGCAGTTCTTGCCATTGCGTGAGCTTCATTTGCTGAGTCTGCAAATGTGCCAGCACCGCATCGCGATTGGCCAGCAAGATGTCGCGCCACATCTCCGGACTGCTGCCGGCAATGCGGGTGAAGTCACGAAAACCACTGGCCGCATAAGAAAAATACTCTTCGGCTTGTGGGTCTGTGGCCAATTGTTCGACCAAGGCAAAGGCCAACAAATGCGGCAAATGGCTCACTGCCGCAAATATGCGGTCATGGGCTTCGGGGGACAGCTGCTTCACCGTGGCCCCGGCAGCCTGCCACATCTGTGTGATGCTGTGCGTGGCTGCGGGCTTGGTCTCAGGCAATGGAGTGAGCACCACTTTGCGATTTTGGTAGAGGCTGTCAAATGCGGCGGATGGGCCACTTTTTTCTGTGCCCGCAATGGGATGAGCAGGCACAAACTGAGCAAGGCTTACGCCCAAGGCCTCGCGGGCCGCCAGTACCACATCACATTTGGTGCTTCCCCCGTCAGTGATGATGCTGTCTGTCGATAAATGCGGCTCCAGAGCAGAAAAAACTGCGGGCATTTGTGCCACTGGCGTGGCCACCAAAATCACTTGGGCTTGCGCTGCTTCTTGCAAGCTCACCAAGCGATCGACCAGCCCCAAACGCAGTGCCTCATTGCCGCTGTGGGGGTTGCGTACCACTCCCCACACTTCTCCAACATGACCTTGTTTTTTAAGGGCCAAAGACAGCGAACCGCCGATAAGCCCTACCCCCACTATCGCCAGACTGCTTAGCATTGCGCCAGCGCACTGTTCAACACCTCAAGCAGACGTGCATTTTCAGGCTGTGTGCCCACTGAAATGCGCAAATATTCCGCCATGCCGTAGTTGCCGATCGGGCGCACCATGATGCCCTGTTCCGCCAGCAGCGCGTTCACTTTCTGCGTCTTTTCCGCTGCGCCGACACGCACGCAAACAAAATTACCTCGTGAAGGAATAAAACCAAGACCAAGTGCCGTCACGCCCTCTGTAAGCTGCGCCAGCCCCGCCAGATTGGTGGTGTAGGCCTTTTGCAAATACTCACTGTCGCCCAAGGCAGCGATGGCCGCCGCCTGTGCCAATATGTTGACATTGAATGGTTGACGAACTTTGTTGATGGTGTCAATGATGGCGGGGCTGGCAAGCCCAAAACCCACACGCAGACCTGCCAAGCCATAGGCCTTGGACAGTGAGCGAGTGATCACAAGATTGGCATATGTTGCCAGCAAGGCCGCTGGTGTCGTGCGTTCTTCTGGGTGTAAAAATTCGTTGTAGGCCTCATCCAGCACCATCAAGGCGTGCGGATTTTTCGCGCTGACTCCCGTCAGCAAGGTGGCCATCTGCTCTTTGTTCAGGTAGGTGCCGGTGGGGTTGGAGGGATTAGCGATAAAGACGATTTTGGTTTTTGAATTCACCGCCGCAATGGTGGCAGCCACATCAATACCAAAGTCAACAGTAGGCACCACCACTGCCCGCGCACCGCGCGCCTGCGTGGCCAAGCTGTACACCACGAAACTGTGTTGCGCATACACCACCTCGTCCTGCGCTTGCAGATACGCCAGGCTGATCATCTCAAGCACATCGTTTGAGCCATTGCCAAGCACCACTTGCGCGTAAGGCACCCCAACCGCCTTGGCAATCGCGTTTTTGAGATTAAAGCCACCAGCATCCGGGTAGCGCGTGCAGTCCTCCAAGGCGGCAATGATGGCGGCCTTGACCTTGGGGCTTACGCCCAAGGGGTTTTCATTTTGCGACAGCTTGACCACCGCATGCGCCGGTATGCCGCGCTCTTGTGCCACTTGTTCTATGGGCTTGACCGTGGGATAGGCCGGAATTGCCTCAATATGAGAGGGGACGGAGATGTTTATGCTCATAAGGAATAATTTTAACGGCGAGAAAATTTAACAGGCGCAGAAGGCTAAAATGCCAAGGCTATGAGCATCGACACCCGTATTGACGATGTCCGCATCAAGGACATATTTGAACTTGCCCCACCCGCCCATTTAATGCGTGAATTCCCCGGGGACGGCAAGCCCGAAGAGGTAACCCTCGCCGCGCGCAAGGCGATTCACAAAGTGTTGCACGGCGGTGATGACAGGCTCCTGGTCATCGTCGGCCCTTGTTCTATTCACGACACCAAGGCCGCGCTTGATTATGCCCAGAAATTGGCTCAGTTGAACGAGGAGCTCAAAGACCGTCTCTTGGTGGTGATGCGCGTGTACTTTGAAAAGCCACGTACCACCGTGGGCTGGAAAGGCCTCATCAACGACCCACGTCTGGACGGCAGTTTTCGCATCAATGAAGGCCTGCGCATTGCCCGCGAGCTGCTGGTCAAAATCAATTCCCTCGGCCTGCCTGCTGGCGTGGAGTATCTCGACACCATCACCCCACAATACATTGCCGATCTGGTGTCTTGGGGGGCAATTGGGGCCCGCACCACGGAGAGTCAGGTGCACCGTCAGTTGGCCTCGGGGTTGTCTACGGCAGTGGGCTTTAAGAATGGCACTGATGGCAACATCAAAATTGCGGTCGATGCCATCAAAGCCGCGTCTTCCCCACATCATTTTTTATCTGTCACCAAAGGCGGCATCTCCGCCATCGTCGCCACCAATGGCAACGAAGACTGCCACCTCATCTTGCGCGGTGGTGCCGCCCCCAACTATGACGCAGCCAATGTAGAAGCTTCTGGCAAAGAACTCGCCAAGGCTGGTCTGCCCCAGCGCATCATGATTGATTTCTCACATGCCAACTCCAGTAAGCAACACCAAAAGCAAATTGAAGTGTCCAAAAATGTGGGCGAGCAAATTGCCGCCGGTGACACCCGCATCGTCGGGGTGATGATCGAGTCCCACATCAATGCCGGTCGGCAAGACATCGTTCCGGGCAAGGCCCTTG
>JBDKJU010000174.1:0-6377 GCA_039796435.1 Pseudomonadota bacterium
AACTTTGAGTCGGGCAACGTAGTCGTATTTGAGTGGCGGGATTTCACGGTTTTGTTTGGGCGAGAGGCCCTGCAGAATGGCGTTGCGGGCGTGCACAATGAAGACCTGACAGCCTGCCTCGGCGACGGTGCCGACAAAGTCGCGCACAAAGCCGTAGTCTTCGATGGCATCAATGCCGATGCGGTGTTTCAGGGTGATGGGCAAATCACTGGCATCGCACATGGCCTTGACGCAGTCAGCCACGAGCAGGGGTTCGCGCATGAGGCAGGCGCCAAAGCTGCCCTTTTGCACACGCTCGGAAGGGCAACCACAGTTAAGGTTGACTTCATCATAGCCCCATTGTTTGGCCAGCTTGACTGCATGGGCGAGCTCTGCGGGTTCGCTGCCACCGAGTTGCAGGGCCACTGGGTGTTCGACGGGGTCGAAGTCAAGATGCTTGGGCACATCACCGTGGAGTAAGGCCGCAGTGGTGATCATTTCGGTGTAGAGCCGTGCCTGTGGGGCGAGGGCGCGAAAATAGACGCGACAGTGGCGGTCGCTCCAGTCCATCATGGGGGCGGTGCACAGCCGCCAAGGGTTTAGCACGCACTCACCATTTGCGCAGATGCAGGCCTTTTAAGTAATGGCCTTCAGGGAAGTGCAAGGTGGCAGGGTGGTCGTGGTGGGCGGTGAGACGAGCGAGCACTTGCATGTCGGCGCGTGCATCGCGGGCGCTGCCTGCCAAAATTTTATAAAACAGGTCGTCGCTGACCCCAGCAGAGCAGGAAAACGAGAGCAGGTCGCCACCCGCTGCCAGCAGTTTCATGCCCAAGAGATTGATGTCTTTGTAGGCGCGGGCAGCCTTGTCTACGTGTTTGGCGGTGGGGGCGAATTTAGGTGGGTCAAGGACTATGAGGTCGTATTGTTTGGCCCGATCACGTTCCCCTCGCAAGAACTCGAACACATCGGCTTCTACCCAGGTGTGTTTGTCAGCGTGGCCATTGTGTTCGGCGATACGGCGAGCGTTGTCCAGAGCCTGGCCGCTGCTGTCCACTGAGGTGATGTGGCTGGCGCCACCGAGGGCGGCGGCATGTGAAAAACCACCGGTGTAACAGCAGGCATTCAGCACGCGTTTGCCGCGTGCCAGTTGCTGCAACAACAGCCGGTTGGCTGATTGGTCTAGGTAAAAACCAGTTTTGTGTCCCTGCATCACATCAACAAAATAGCGCACCCCGTGTTCGTTGATTTCTGCAGGCTCAGCCTTGCCGTGGTGGGTGGCAATGCGGCTCTCAAGGCCTTCAAGGGGGCGCACATCCACATCGCTGCGTTCTACCAAGACCTTGGGTTGGAGCTCGCCAAGCAGAATGTCATGGATGCTGTCGCGCCATTTCTCCGCACCGGCGGAGAGAATTTGCGTGACCACGGTGTCGGCGTAGCGGTCAACAATGAGGCCAGGCAGGTAATCACTCTCGGCGTGCACCAGACGCATGCCTTGTTCGGGACTGAGAGGTCCACGACGGGCAATCGCGGCTTTTAAGCGCTGGCGTAAAAAATCGGCGTTGATGTCTTGTGTGCTGTCGCTCGTCCACAGGCGCGCGGCAATTTGTGAGTGGGGGCTGTACGCAGCAAGCCCCAAGGCTTGACCACTGTCGTTGCGCACCAGCACGGTGTCGCCGGCCTGGGCTGTGCCTTTAATGCTGTCAATGGCACCAGAAAAGACCCAAGGGTGTCCGGCCTTTAAGGACTTGTCGCGCTCAGCTTTGAGGCGCAATACCGCCAGTTCAGCCACTGCCATTATCGACCAAAGAAAAACAGCAGGGCCGCACCACCAATGAGGGGAATGAGGCCCATCTTGCGCACATGCTCATCCGACAGTTGGGCAATGCGCTGCATGGTTTGTTTCCACAGTTGTGGGGCAAGAAAAGGTGAGAGGCCTTCGAGGATAAGAAATATCCCCAAGGCGATGATGAATTCCTGCATTATTTGCCTGTGCCTGCGCCCTGTTTGAGGTATTTGAAAAAGGCGGCATTGGGCTCAAGCACCATGATGTCGCTCTTGTTTTTAAAGGTGGCTTTGTAGGCATCCAGGCTGCGGTAAAAGCTGTAGAACTCGGCGTTGGCACCGTAGGCCTTGGCGTAGATGGCGGCTGATTTGGCATCGCCTTCGCCTTGCAGTTCTTGTGCTTTTTTATAGGCTTCTGCCAGAATGACCTGACGTTGTTTGTCGGCTTCAGCCTTGATTTTTTCGCTCTCGCCTGCGCCTTGTGAGCGCAGTTCACTGGCCACCCGTTGGCGCTCAGAGCGCATGCGGTCAAACACTTTTTCTGACACTTGGGTGGGCAGCTCTACACGTTTGAGTCGCACATCGACGATGGACACGCCAAATTTTTTGGCTTCGGCATCGCCACGACTGCGCACTTTGTCCATGATTTTGTCGCGTTCACCCGCGATGATTTCCTGCAAGGTGCGTTGCTGCAGCTCTTCACCCAACAGGGCGTTCACGGTTTGGTTGATGCGGCGCTGCGCAGTCATCAAATCGCCTTGTACCGACACATAAAACAGCTTGGGTTCGATGATTTGCCATTTGACAAAGCTATCGACCTCGATGGGTTGTTTTTCGGCGGTGGTGAAGCCCTCGGCCACTGGGGTGTCGAGGGTTTGAATGCGTTTATCAAAGCGACGCACGGTTTGCACAAACGGGATTTTGGCAGCAATGCCGGGGTTGTCGATGGTGCGCACCACTTCGCCTAACTGAAAGACGATGGCCGTTTGCCTTTGATCGACGGTAAAGAGTGTTTGCGATGCCAAAGCCAGGGCCAGGCCGACAAGGGTGATGATGAGTTTCATTTAACGTCCTTCCCGGTTACGTAGTGCGTCGTTGCGGTCACGTGGGCGCGAGGGCTCAGGGGTGGCCAACTCAGGCACGGGCGTGGTTTTGGCCACTTCCTGACGGTCGCTGCTGTTGTTGCTGTTATTGTTGTTGCCGATGAGTTTGTCCATGGGCAGATAGAGTAGGTTTTGTCCTTGTTTTTGGTCTACCAAGACTTTACTGGTGTTGCCCAACACACTTTGCATCATGTCCAAATACAAGCGTTCACGGGTCACGCCCGGGGCCTTTTGGTATTCGGTCAGCAGCTGGCTGAAACGGCTGGCATCACCCTCGGCTTTGGCCACCACCGAGGTGGCGTAGCCACTGGCTTGCTCCAAGGTGGCGGCGGCTTCGCCTTTGGCTTTAGGAACCACGGTGTTGGCGTAGGCCTGACCTTCGTTGCGCAGTCGGTCACGGTCTTGTTCGGCCTTGTTGACATCGTTAAAGGCTTCGATGACTTGTTGTGGGGCGTTGATCTGCTGCAAGTTGACCTTGTTGACCGTGATGCCAGTGCGGTAACGGTCGAGAATTTCCTGCATGAGTTTTTGTGCCGCCTGCACCACCTCTGCACGACCACCTTGTGAGAGCAGGGCATCCATTTTGCGTTTGCCCACTGCTTCACGAATAGCGGTTTCAGTGATCTGCTGCACGATTTCAGCAGCACTTTGGGCAGGGAAGACATTGTTGAAAAGATAGGCTTGCGCGTCTTTCAAGGTGTATTGCACTTCTATGGTGGCTTCGACAATGTTCAGGTCTTCGGTGAGCATGAGCGAGGCTTTGGCATCGCGGGCGGCAGAGCCACGTTTGCCTATTTCAATAGACTTGACGTTGGAGATATCGACGACCTCACGCGCCTCAATGGGCCAAGGCCAATGCCAGCGCGGCCCAGGTTGTGTGGTCTCGGTGTATTTGCCAAATTGCAGCACCACCCCGCGTTTGCCTTCATCGACAATATAAAAACCAGAGGCCAGCCACACCAGTACTGCCAAGCCGATCACAATGCCGATGCCGCCCATGCCAGGGGTTGGCAATGGTGGCTGTGGTTCGCCACGATGGGGGGGAGGTGAGGAAGGGGGCTGATTTTTTTGCGTCTTGAACAAATTTTGCAGCGACTTGTTCAAGTCCTGAATGATTTTGTCAAAGTCAGGGGGCTGAGTCGGTTTGTTTGGCTGCGGGTTTTGGCCATTATTCCCTTCATTACCTCCGGGACTAGGATTGGGCTTTTGCTCGCCAGTCGGGGCCTTGGGGCTGTCTGGGTTGTTGCCGCGCCCCCATTGTGGGTCGTTGAGCGACAGCAGCCAATTTTTCACCCTAGGCAGCAGGGGGATGTGCTTAAACAGCTTGTTGGTCACTATATTGGTCACTAAGGGTAGTCTCATTGCTTGGGCTTTCGTAGGCTACTTTTGGGAAGAATTCTTGCAGGGCTTGGCGGATCAGCTCTAGCCCGAGTTTTTGTTGCGCGCTCACATAGATGGTGGTGATTTTTTGATTTTCATCTCTGTGTATCTGCGCGGGGTAATCCGTGCAGTCAATTTTATTCATCAGCAAAATCTGCGGAATGCTGTCGGCGCCTATTTCGCGCAACACCAGGTTAACCGCGTCGATTTGAGCATCACGCTCGGGACTGGCGGCATCGACAACGTGCAGGAGCAGATCTGCCTGCATGGCTTCGGTGAGGGTGGCACGAAAGGCGGTGACCAGTTGATGCGGCAGGTCGCGAATAAATCCGACCGTGTCTGACAGCACCATGGGCCTAGCCTCGGGCACATAGACTTTGCGCACCGTGGTGTCGAGGGTGGCGAAGAGCTGGTCAGCAGCGTAGGCACCGGACTTGGTCAGAACATTGAACAGACTGGATTTGCCCGCATTGGTGTAGCCCACTATGGCGACATTGGCAATGCCAGAATGCAGGCGTGCACGACGCTGAGTGTGGTGCTGTTTTTGGACTTTTTCGAGGCGAGATTGCAACTGGCTGATGCGTTTGCCGAGCAAACGACGGTCTGTTTCAAGCTGGGTTTCACCGGGCCCACGCATGCCTATGCCACCGCCACGCTGACGGTCAAGGTGGGTCCAGCCACGCACCAGGCGAGTGGAGATATGCTGTAGCTGCGCCAGCTCAACCTGCAGCTTGCCTTCTGCACTTTGGGCGCGTTGCGCGAATATATCGAGAATCAGCGAGACGCGATCAATTACCCGACAGGATAGCTCGCGTTCCAGGTTGCGCTCTTGCGCGCCACTTAAGGCGTGGTTGAAGATGATGAGGTCGGCATCTTCCGACTCTTTAATGGTTTTAATTTCAGCCACTTTGCCACTGCCAGCAAACAGGGCGGCATCTTGTTTATCGCGTTTGCCAGTGACCATGCCCACACACAGTGCCCCCGCCGTTTCGGCCAGACGCACAATCTCCTCGGTGTCTTCACGCAGAGGCGTGCGACCGATGCCGATGTGAACTAAAACGGCTTTGTCAGAGCCTTGTGCCCGCTCAAATAAGTGTTTCATTGGGCAGGGCTGTTACCCACGAGGGCAACTTTATTGTGCGGGCGCTGCTTCAGCTTCTTCGTCTTCCGGATGGGCGACCGAAACAGAGCGACCAGGCACAACAGTGGAAATGGCATGTTTGTATACCATCTGGGTGACGGTGTTTTTGAGCAAAACAACGTATTGGTCGAAGGACTCGATATGACCTTGCAGTTTGATGCCATTAACCAGGTAAATAGAGACTGGCACGTGTTCTTTACGCAGGGTGTTGAGGAATGGGTCTTGTAGCAGTTGCCCTTTGTTGCTCATGGTGATACTCCGTTTAGGGTGACGGGTTGTTGTTGATAAAACTGGCCGTGTGTTTTAAAGTGAAGCGCGGCAAAAAACTCAGGTATTTTTGTACGGGTTTTCTGCGCTCTTGAATTCTATCCTAAGTGGGGTGCCCTTGAGGCCAAAGGCTTTGCGAAAGTAATGTTCGAGAAAACGCTTGTAGGTGGCGGGGATTTTGTCCAGACTATTGCCATGAATGATGATCAAAGGCGGGTTTTGTCCACCTTGGTGGGCATAGCGCATTTTCGGGCGGCTTTGCCCTTGGCGGGCCGGTTGTTGCTGTGCAATGGCGGCTTGCAAGGCACGCGTGAGCATGGGGGTAGGCATTTTCATCATGGCGCTTTCATACGCGGCACGACAAGCAGCCAGTAAGCCTTTCAGGCCAGACTTGGCCCGCGCCGACACCAGCAAGGTTTCGGCGAAGTCGAGAAAATACATACGTCTTTCGAACTCTTGCTTGGCGCGCTCACGTTGCTCTGCATCGGTGGCATCCCATTTATTAAAGGCGACCACCAAGGCGCGCCCCTGTTCTAGGGCAAATCCGGCAATGTGGCTGTCCTGCTCGGTAATCCCTTGTATGGGGTCGAGCACCAAAACCACGACGTTGGCATCGGCAATGGCTTGCATGGTTTTGATGACGGAGAATTTCTCCACCATTTCCGCGGTTTTGCCGCGTCGACGGATGCCTGCGGTGTCGATCAGGGTGTAGGGTTTGCCATCAC
>JBDKJU010000175.1:0-3941 GCA_039796435.1 Pseudomonadota bacterium
ATCAATCATCACCGCCACGATCAAGCGTGGCGAAGACACGGGCGCGAACCCCACGAAACTGGACACATATTTTCCTGCTTGGTATTGCCCTTTTTGATTTTTTTTGGCTGTGCCGGTTTTGCCCGCCACGCGATAGCCATCGGTCTGCGCCAGTGGCGCAGTGCCGTCTTTAGTGGCGGCCTTCTCAAGTACCAGGCTCAGGTCTTGCGCTGTCTTGGCAGTAAAAATCGGTGAGCCACCGCCGCGCATTAAATCTGTTTTGAGCAAACTGGCCGTGAGCAAGGCACCGCTGTTGGTGAACACGGTGTAGCTGCGCGCCAGTTGCAGTAAGTTCACCGACAAACCATAGCCATAGGAAAGGGTGACCTTATCACTTCTCGCCCAAGTTGATGGCAGACGCAGGCGCCCCGCCCGTTCGTGTGGAAACCCCACATTCGGACTGAGGCCAAAACCGACATCGTTCAAGGTGCGCCACATCAACTCCTTGGAGATATCTTCTGCGATGCGGGCGGTGCCAATGTTGCTGGACTTTTGCAAGACCTGCGCCGTGGTCAGGTCGGCATGTGGGTGCGCATCCTTCACCGTAAAACTCCCCACCACATAGGGTGAACCAGTGGCCTGCACCTGTTCCAGCGTGGTCTTTTTGGTGTCCAGCGCCATGCCGATGGTAAAGGGCTTGATCGTCGAGCCCGGCTCAAACACATCCATGATGGCGCGGTTGCGCATGTGCTCTCTGTCCACCTTGCTGATGGCATTGGGGTCAAAGCTCGGGTAGTTGGCCATGGCCAGGACTTCGCCGTTAACAGCATCCAGCACCACCATGCTGCCGGCTCTGGCCTTATGAGTCTGCACAGCGGCCTTGAGCTCACGATAAGCAATGTTTTGTATGTAGCTGTCAATCGACAACTGCACGTCACCGCCATTGCGTGCCGCCAGCGATACCCCTTCTTCTTCCACCACCGAGCCACCGGGAACGACCTTGACATTGCGTGCCCCATCACTGCCCGCCAGCCACGACTCCTGGGCAAGCTCCAGCCCCTCAACGCCCACGCCTTCGCCATTGACCACCCCAAGCAATGGGGCCATTACTTCGCCTTCCATGTAAAAACGCTTGTAAGCCTTGTCTACCACCAGCCCTTGCCAGTACTCTTTGTTCTTGCGTCGGCGGTCTGCCATTATTTCTTTGCGCTTGCGAGTAATGGCATCGGCCATTTCCGGAGTGGCATCGCGCTTGATGGCGACCATGCCGTTTTTATCAGCCCCCGCCAGGGTTTCCTTCAAGACCACCACATTGCTGGACAAACTTTGCGCCAGACTCTGCCACTCCTCCTCTGACCACGCTTGGGCTTTGCCGACCTTGACATACAGTGGATGCACGGGACGTGACACCGCCAACGCCTTGCCATGACGGTCCAGAATCCTACCGCGGTAGGCAGGCATTTCCACCGTGCGATTGACGCGATCGTCACTGCGTGCCGCGTTCAACTCGCCCTCAAGTATTTGCACCTTGGCGGTAAAGCCGTACAGCGCCAAGAAAGCCAACACCAGAAAAGTCGCAATCACGTACAGACGTTCTTTGGGTAAGTGCACCGCGGCGCTCATAAGCCTCGCCCCACTTCTATGATCTGCCGGTTTTTGTCATCAATCATGACCATGCCCAAACTGGCAGCGGCTTTTTCACGCACTTGTCCCGGCGCAGTCCAGCGACCCTCTTCAATTTGCAAGGCGCGAAAACGCGCCTCCAAACGGTCGCCCTCCAGCTTGGCCTTGTCCACCTGCGTGGTCAGTTTGCGCGCCCGAAAATTGGTGTGCACCACCGCCATGGCAGAAGTCACCAGCAACAGCAGTAAGCAGACATTGAGTTTGTGCCAAGCGTTCACAGACTCTCCCGTTTTTCAGCCACACGCAGACGCGCACTGCGCGCCCTTGGGTTGCGCAACAGCTCGTCTGCTCCGGCCACCAAATCTTTGCCCACTTTGCGCATGGTCGCGACGCGCTCACTCTGAACCCCAAGGCGCATGAGCTCACGCGACAGCAGTTGCTCAGGAGCACACTGCGCCTGCATAAAGCGTTTGACCAAACGGTCTTCCAAACTGTGAAATGAAATCACCGCCAATCGACCGCGTGGTGCCAGCAAATTGAGGGCTTGTGGCAGCACGGTGTCTAACTCCGCGAGCTCGCGGTTGACGTGAATCCGAATAGCCTGGAAGGTGCGCGTGGCCGGGTGTTGCCCGCGTTCCCGCGTGCGGACGGTTTCGGCCACGAGCGCGGCAAGAGCATGAGTCCGCGTAAGCGGGGCGCTCTGCCTTGTCGTAACAATCGCTCTTGCAATGAGGCGAGCATTCCGTTCTTCGGCATAATTTTCTAAAACCTCCCTAATCTCTTGTTCATCCGCAAGAGCCAACCACTGCGCGGCACTTTGCCCACGCGTGCTGTCCATGCGCATGTCCAGCGGGCCATCGCGCATAAAACTAAAACCTCGCTCAGCCTGATCCAGCTGCGGCGAGCTGACCCCAAGGTCAAGTAAAACCCCGTCCACCTGTGTGACGCCGACGCGTGCGAGCTCGGATTGCATGTCGGAGAACGGCGCGTGAATGATGTGAAAATTACATGCCTCAATTTGTTTGGCCTCGGCCACTGCCTCTGGGTCGCGGTCAAAGGCATACAGACGACCTTCGCCAAGACTGTGCAAAATGGCGCGGCTGTGCCCGCCACGGCCAAAAGTGCCATCCACATAGACCCCATCGGCTTTGATGTTGAGTGCTTGTACACTCTCTTGCAACAAAACCGGGGCATGGATGGGCGTGTTGGTTTCATTCATGCTCACAAACTAAAACCAGGCAAGTACTGATCTGCATCCGCCGGGGTAATGGCGCTCACCCCTTGCGTCATGGCAAGAAAATTCGGCAACGACCACAGCGACAAATATCTGCCCGAACCCGCCAGCATCAGGTCTTTATCAAACTCACCAAAACTCACATAGGCCGAGGGCAGGAGAATGCGGTTGTTCTGATCTATCTCTATGCTGCGATGAGTACGTTGTATGTGCTGCAGCATTTTGTTAGACACGGCGTTTTTCGGCAATGCCTTCAGCTCAGCCAGCATGTGTGCAAAATTTTGCGGCGGGTAGATGAGCACATTTTTCTCCGGCCCCATCACCACATCCACGGTATTGATGCCATGCAAGCGCATCACCTCCATGTGCCGCGCGACCAACTGCACCCGACGCTTGGCATCGAGCACCACTTCGTCAGGGCCTTGAAAATCATCAAGAGGAGGTAATGGGGACACTGGAATGGCAGTCAGAAAAAATAGAATGAAAGGGAGAAAAAAGCACATTTTTCCCCAATTACCCACATGATACGCTTATATCTTGCCTTTGTAAAGTGCATTATCGAATGAAATCAAACACTTAGCGTTGATTTTCGCCTCACTTTATTTATCGAAAACAATAATAAAAACAAATGCTTATAAAAAATTCATAAAGTAAAATCTCACATAACTCGCCACAGCAACTGATTTTTTCGACACACAATTTTTTGGTATAAAGTCACCCTCATGCACCCCCAATTGCCCCACCGTGCCGACCACGTCGGCTCCCTTTTACGACCCGAGGCGCTCAGACAAGCCCGCCTGCAGTACAAAAATAACAGCCTTGATCTGGTATCCTTGCGCGAGATTGAAAATAATGCCATCAAGAGCTTGGTACAAGCGCAAATACAGACAGGTCTAAAGGCCATCACTGATGGTGAAGCCAGGCGCGATTACTGGCACCTGGATTTCCTCTGCGGCCTGCACGGCATCAGCCTGAAAGCCTCGGAGGGCATGGCTTTTAAGGGAGTCAGTGAAATCCCTCCCACTGCGGTGGTGGAGGATAAGATCCAATATCAGCCGCATCCCATGTTGGCACATTACCGTTTTTTGCATGCACAAGTGCCGCT
>JBDKJU010000176.1:0-9669 GCA_039796435.1 Pseudomonadota bacterium
CAGGTGCGGAAGGGGGGCATAGACGGTGGCGGGCAGGTTAAGCCAGTGCCCACATGGGTAACCCTTTGCTTGAGTGCACAAGCGGCAATCAACGCCAAAGGTGAGTGATTGATGACCACTCGGTCAGGAGCAAGCGCAGTGATCAAGCGGCACCAAGCCGCAATTTGCCAACTCAGATAATCCACATCATTAAAGCCGATCAGCATCAGCCATTGGGCGTAGGTCCACAGTCCTTTGTCTAGTGCATAACGGCGTTGCAGTTCTGCGCTCAGGGCGGGTGGCTTGGGCTCTGGTGGCCCGCATAGCCAGTCCCCTCGAAAACCGTGGCGTAGCCCCTGAGGCACCTTATCAAGATCAGGGGTAGCGATAAAACTAGCGCCACTGTCGGCGGCGCGGGCACGGGCTATGGCCGAAAGACCACGTAAGTGGCCGAGGTTGTCGCCAAACTGCCATGCCAGAAGCCATTTTTCATTCATGTGCTGTTTCGTTTCAGAGGTGATTTATCGGTGCTCAAGCGCGCTGATTGCTTGAGTCAGTGGCATGCTTGAGCAACTGGTGCAGACGTCGCTGCAATAGGCAAAAGGCACTCGCGGCACACAGACCTGCCGCCAGCCAAAATCCGTGCACTCCCATGGGAGCAAATAGGGGAGTAGACCCTGGCAGGCCATGATAAGCCAAAACCCAGCCCAGTGTCAGCGCCCCCAAACAGATAAACGCCACGTAAATCAACATGGGCATTTTGGTGATGCCGAAGCAGCGCAACATGCCCATAATCATGGCCAGTTGCCCATCGAAAAGATGGTAGGCGCAGGAGATGAACATCACACTCAGGACCAAGGTGTGTATGGCAGGGTCATTGGTGTAGCTGTGGGCAATAAGTGGTCGGGCCAGCACGCACACGCTTGCCAGCGCAAAGCAGATCAACAGAGACAATCTTAGAGAAAAATGTGCGAGACGGACGGCCTCGGCTTGTCGGCTAGCGCCAATTTCCTTGTTGACCAAAATACAGCAGGCGGTGGCAAGAGAGAATGGCACGAAGAACATGAGGGCGGTGAAGTTGGCGACAATTTGGTGGGCGCCTGCGGCTTCGGTGCCCATGCGGGCAATCAGTATGGCCATGGCGGTGTAGCCTATCACGTCGGCCAATGTGGTGATGGAGTTGGGGACACCCACTGCCAGCATGGGCTTCAGGTGTGGCCAAGAGAGGCGACGCGTGCGTAGGAGCAGATGCCAGGGGCGCTGACCATTGACATTGGTCAGGCCACGCACAAACCAGGGAAAGAGCAACAGCAAGGCCACACCAGAGGCCAGCGCCGCACCGATAGCCCCTTGCACACTGGTATGTACATGGCCATAGATAAGCAGCCAAGAGAGCAGGGCCTTGATGCTCAGATTGCTTAGGTTAAGCCACATGACGCGTTTCTGTTGTCCACTGGCATTGGCCTGCATCTGGAAGATGCGTTGCAGTAAGGACAGTGGCACGGTCACTGCGGTGATCAAAATGTACGCCTGTGAAATGGCAGCTGATTCGGGGCTGAGCCCCAGCCAGTGTAGATGGCAGGCAAGCACGGACATGAGGCTGACCGCGACGAGCCCTGACAACAAGCTCAGCAGAAAGCCTTGCTGCATGCAGGTGGCAACCAGGGCTTCGTCTTTTGCCCCGTAGGCGCGGGCAATCTCTTGCTGCACGCCTTGCATGAGGCCCATGAAAAAAACGTAGACCATGGCATTGAGCGAGACAGCCACACTGAATGAGGCAAGATCAAGTTTGCTGTAATGGCCCAGCAAAATGGTGTCGATGGTGCCTGCCCCCATCACGGCTAGATTGCCCGCAAGCAAGGGCAGCGCCAGGGCGCGGATTTTTGGGAGTAAGGGGTTCACTGAAACAGGTTTTTCACCTGTTCGCGCAAGAGATTTTTTTGTACCTTGCCCATGCTGTTGCGTGGCAAATCCGCAAGCACGCTCAGGCGTTTGGGCACCTTGAAATTGGCAATTTTTTGTTTGATGGCAGACAACAGCGAGTCAGCGAGCAGCTCTGCTCCCGGCTTGGGCACGACAAAAGCCACCACTGCCTCGCCAAAGTCTGGGTGCGGCGCGCCGACCACGGCGCTTTCGGCCACGCCCGCCATATCGTTTAGATAGCCCTCTATTTCCGCCGGGTAGACGTTGTAGCCTCCCGAGATGATGAGGTCCTTGCTGCGGCCAACAATGGTGAGGTAACCCATGGCATCACGCTTGCCCACATCTCCAGTTTTAAACCAGCCATCGGAAGTGAACTCTTCCTTATTTTTTTCGGGCATGCGCCAGTAGCCAGCAAACACATTGGGGCCGCGCACCTCGATGTTGCCAATCTCTTCAGTGCCACAGGCCATGCCCTCTGCATTGCTAATGCGCACACCCACTTCTGGCAAGGCAAAACCCACTGTACCACCTTTGCGCTGGTCTTGCGGGTAAGGGTTGGAGGTGAGCATCACTGTCTCGCTCATGCCGTAGCGCTCGAGGATGGTGTGGCCGGTGCGCTCCTTGAACTCATTAAAAGTTTCCAACAACAGCGGCGCAGAGCCACTCACGAACAGGCGCATGTTTTTGGTACTGTCTTTGTTAAAACTGGCTTCGCCGAGCAGACGCACATAGAGTGTGGGCACACCCATAAACACCGTGGCCTTGGGCAAGCTGGCACACACTTCCTTGGGGTCAAATTTGTTTTGCCAGCGCATTTGACCACCGGCCAAGAGCGCGCAGTGCGAGGCCACAAACAGCCCATGCACGTGGAAAATAGGCAGGGCGTGGATAAGCACATCGGCAGCGCTGAACTGCCAGAGATCAATTAAAGTCTGGGCATTGGAGAGCAAATTGCCGTGGGTCAACATCGCCCCTTTGCTACGTCCAGTGGTGCCGCTGGTGTAAAGAATGGCGGCCAGATCGTCTGCCTGTTTGGTCGCGGCTTGGTGCTCGCGCGACAAATGCAAGGCCGCATCAAGCAAAGAGCCGGTGCGGTCATCATTGAGGGTGTAGACCTGTTTGACCTGGTGCTTGTGGGCCAGTGCCTGCACCCAAGCTTCGTTCTTGCTGCTGCATACCACGACGGCTGGCTCGGCATTGCCAATGAAATAATCCAGCTCTGCTTCCTGATAGGCATTGTTCAGTGGCAGATACACATAACCCGCGCGCAGCACCGCCAGATACAGCATCAAAGCCTCAACAGATTTGTCTGTGTGCACAGCGACGCGGCTGCCCGAAGGTATGGCCAAACTGGCAAGTAGATTGGCAAAGCGCGCCGTAATGCTGTCTAAATCGGCGTAGGTGTAGTGCACCTCGCCTTGCTGTATGACGATTTTGCTCTGCTCTTGCGGATGTTGCGTTAAAAGGGCGGTGTATAGATTCATGCCGCCATTTTAGATTCTAGAGCTCATTTGTGTGCTTACTGCGTGGCGACTTTGTGCCACAGCTTGCCACGGCGTGCCACGGCGTGCTAAGGTGCGCAGGTCGAGAGGTTTAGCTCAGCGCATTAATCACCAGAGCGGGTGCCTGCACCAATTCGATCAGTACCCCTTCACCAGCAATAGGAAAAGCATCATTGCTCTTGGGGTGAATAAAGCAAATGTCGTGGCCAGCCGCGCCTTTGCGGATGCCGCCCGGGGCGAAACGCACTCCCTTGCTCTCCAACCAAGCCACTGCTTCGGGGAGCTTGTCTATCCACAGGCCCACGTGGTTGAGTGGGGTGGTGTGCACTGCCGGTTTTTTGTCGACATCAAGCGGTTGCATGAGATCAACTTCGACAGCATAAGCGCCAGAACCCATGCTCAAAATATCTTCATCCACATTTTCGCGCTCACTTTGAAATGAGCTTTTCATTTCAAGCCCAAGGGCATCTACCCAGAGTGTGCGCAGCGCGAGTTTGTCTAGGCCACCGATGGCAATTTGTTGGATGCCGAGGACTTTGAAGGGGCGGGGGGGCAATTGCGGGTTCATGCAAACTCCATAATGTGCTCATCAACCATCAGGCTTTGTCCCTTGCTGCCGTAGATTTTTTTCACCACCCCATCTTTTTCTGCGAACAGGCTATTTTCCATTTTCATGGCTTCAATGATGGCGAGTTTTTCACCCGCCTGCACGGCTTGGCCTTCTTTGACCAAGACATCAGTGAGCAGGCCAGGCATGGGGGAGCGCAGGTAACGGCTGAAGTCAGGCGCAGCCTTGACGGGCATGAGTTTGGCGAGCTCGGCCACATGCGGTTCGTACAGACGCAAGTCACGGCGTGCACCGGCGAGCATGACCTCATAGCCTAGGTTTTTGCGCCGGATCTGCAGCACAAAGGCTTTGCCATTTTGTGTGCCCACCATCACCGGATCGGCAAGGGTGAAAGAGGTGTTGAGGGTGATGTTTTCACCAGCAATCTTCATATTGAACACCGTGCCGGCGCGGTCAATGTGTACTGCGGTGTGGTTGCCACCTTCAACCACCACCCAATCGGCCCCGGTGGCGGCCTCATGCCCCGCCAGTTGCCCACTGACTTGGGCATTGCGGTCGCGTAAGAGGCGATGAGCAACGCAGGCGGCAGCAATCGCTAAGCGGTCTTTGTGGTGGTCAAGGGTGTTGCCGGTGAAGCCCTTGGGGTAGTGCTTGGCGATAAACCCGGTATTGAACTGGCCACTGGCAAAGTCAGGGTGCGCCAGCAGGGCTTGCTGGAAGGGGATGTTGGACTGTATGCCGGCAATCACAAAAGCATCTAGGGCGGCTTGCATTTTGTTGATGGCATCGGCCCGGTCTTTGCCATGCACGATGAGCTTGGCGATCATCGAGTCATAGAACATGGAGATTTCTCCGCCTTCTTTCACCCCTGTGTCGACGCGCACGCCGTAACGTTCATCGCAGTGGCTGGCGTGCATGGTGGTGGCTGGCGGGAGAAAGCTCGATAGTCGGCCGGTGCTGGGCAGGAAATTACGGTAAGGGTCTTCGGCATTGATGCGGCACTCAATGGCCCAGCCTTCGCGTTTGATGTCGCTTTGCGTGAAGGCCAGTGCTTCGCCAGCGGCCACACGGATCATTTGCTCGACCAAGTCAAGCCCGGTAATGCATTCGGTCACCGGATGTTCCACTTGCAGGCGCGTGTTCATTTCCAAAAAATAAAACGATTGGTCGCGTCCGACGACAAACTCCACCGTGCCTGCGCTTTGGTAGCCCACTTTTTTGGCCAAGGCCACGGCCTGCTCGCCCATGGCCTGACGCGTGGCTTCGGAAATGAAGGGCGAGGGGGCTTCTTCGATGACTTTCTGATGGCGGCGTTGAATGGAGCACTCGCGTTCGTGCAAGTACACCGCATGGCCCTGCGCATCGGCAAGCACTTGAATTTCGATGTGGCGTGGCTCTTCGACGAATTTTTCGATAAACACGCGATCGTCACCAAAGCTGGCACGGGCTTCGTTTTGGCAGGCGGTGAAGCCACTGTGTGCTTCGTCGTTGTTGTGGGCCACGCGCAGACCCTTGCCACCACCGCCGGCGCTGGCCTTGATCATGACCGGGTAGCCTATGTTCTGGGCAATGCCGACGGCTTCTTCAGCAGAATGAATGACATCGTTATAGCCTGGAATCGTATTTACTTTGGCTTCCGCGGCAAGTTTCTTGGAGGCGATTTTGTCGCCCATGGCGGCGATGGCCGCGTGTTTGGGGCCAATGAAAATGATGCCGGCTCTTTCAACGGCTTCAGCAAAGCTCTCGTTCTCGGAAAGAAAACCGTAGCCGGGGTGCACTGCCTGAGCTCCGGTTTGCTGGCAGGCAGCGATGATTTTGTCTGCTTGCAGATAGCTTTCGCGCGAGGGCGCCGGGCCGATGTGCACGGCTTCATCGGCGAGGGCCACATGCTCGGCGTATTTGTCGGCATCGGAATATACCGCCACCGTGCTGATGCCCATGCGGCGGGCGGTTTTGATCACGCGGCAGGCGATTTCTCCGCGGTTGGCGATTAAGATTTTGTGAAACATGATGAGGCGCTCCCGAATTTATTGTTGGTGTTTAGAGTGGAATATTCCCGTGCTTGCGCCAGGGATTGTCAAGTTTTTTGTTTTTCAACATGGCCAACGAACGACAGATGCGCTTGCGGGTCTCGTGGGGCATGATCACATCATCGATAAAGCCACGGCTGCCGGCAACAAAGGGGTTGGCAAAGCGGGCTTTGTATTCAGCCTCGCGCGCGGCGAGTTTGACGGGGTCATTTTTGTCTTCACGGAAAATGATTTCCACCGCCCCCTTGGCACCCATCACCGCGATTTCGGCGTTGGGCCAAGCCAGATTCACATCACCGCGCAAATGCTTTGAGGCCATCACATCGTAAGCGCCGCCATAGGCTTTGCGGGTGATCACAGTGATTTTGGGCACGGTACACTCGGCATAGGCGTAGAGCAATTTGGCACCATGCTTGATGATGCCGCCATATTCTTGCGCGGTGCCAGGCATGAAGCCAGGCACATCGACAAAAGTAATCACCGGGATGTTGAAGGCATCGCAGAAGCGCACAAAACGCGCGGCTTTGATAGAGGACTTGATGTCTAGGCAACCAGCCAGTACTAAGGGTTGATTGGCCACTATGCCGACACTGGCGCCTGCCATGCGCGCAAAACCGATGACGATGTTTTTGGCGTAGTCGGCTTGTAGTTCATAAAACTCGCCTTCGTCACTGACTTTATAAATCAGCTCTTTGATGTCGTAGGGTTTGTTGGGGTTTTCAGGCACGAGGGTATCGAGAGAAAAATCAAGCCGCTCAGCCGGGTCTGCGCAAGGCACTTGCGGGGCTTTGTCCTTGTTGTTGAGTGGCAGATAGCCAAACATGCGGCGCAGCGATACCAGTGCGTCTATGTCATTATCGAAGGCGAGGTCAGCCACGCCCGAGACCGTGGTATGGGTGCTCGCCCCACCCAGCTCCTCTGCACTGACGCTTTCATGGGTCACGGTCTTGACCACCTCTGGACCAGTGACAAACATATACGAACTGTCGCGCACCATGAAGATGAAATCAGTCATGGCCGGGCTGTACACCGCGCCACCAGCACATGGGCCCATGATCATGGAGATTTGCGGCACCACACCCGAGGCCAGCACATTTAGCTGAAACACATCGGCATAGCCACCCAGTGAAGCAACGCCTTCTTGTATGCGTGCGCCGCCTGAGTCATTTAGGCCAATGACCGGCGCTCCCACCTTCATGGCCTGTTGCATGAGCTTGCAGATTTTTTCTGCATGTGTCTCTGACAGCGCCCCCCCAAAGACAGTGAAATCTTGACTGTACACAAACACCAGTCGACCGTTGATGGTGCCATAGCCAATGACCACCCCGTCTCCCGGAATCTTGTTTTCCTGCATGCCGAAATCCACGCAGCGATGTTCGACAAACATATCCCATTCTTCAAAGCTGTCTTTGTCAAGCAACACCTCTATGCGTTCGCGCGCCGTGAGTTTGCCCTTGCTGTGTTGTGAGGCGATGCGCTTGGCGCCGCCGCCAAGGCGAGCCGCGTCACGTTTGGCAGCCAGTTGTTCGAGGATTTCTTGCATGTTAGTGAGCTCTGGAGTGAAATAGTTGAAGTAATTGTCGTGCCGCTACCGAGGCCGGCAGCGAGCCATCATTGACTTGCTTGGTGATAGGGATAAGGGTGTCGGAGAGAAGTTGTTTGAAGCTAAGTGTGAGGCCCTCGTCAATGCGCTCCCACATCCAAGCCTGGGCTTGTTGCTGACGGCGCTTGGCGAATTGCCCGTTGCTCAATTGCAGATTTTTAAAGGCCAGGCACTGCTGCCAGAATTGCTGCACGCCATCGCCCTTCAAGGCCGAGAGCTGCAGACATTGCGCCTGCCAATGGGTCAGGGTTTCAGTTTGCCCATGCTGACCATAAATGCGTAAGCTGTTCACGATTTGAGCTTGTGCGCGGGTGGCTGCCGCCACATCAATATCGGCCTTGTTGATGAGCACGATGTCGGCGAGTTCCATGACGCCTTTTTTGATCGCCTGTAATTCATCCCCCGCATTGGGCAACTGCATCAGGCAAAACAAATCACTCATGCCTGCCACCGCCACTTCGCTTTGCCCCACGCCCACTGTTTCTATCAGCACCACATCGTAACCCGCCGCTTCCAGCACCAACATGGCCTCGCGGGTGTGGCTGGCCACGCCGCCCAAGGTCCCGCCACTGGGGCTTGGTCTGATGAAGGCATTTTCATTGGCAGAGAGCAGTTCCATGCGGGTTTTGTCGCCCAAAATAGAGCCACCAGAAAGGCTCGAACTGGGGTCTACCGCCAGCACTGCCACCTTGTGCCCTTGCGCAATGAGGTAGAGCCCCAGAGCCTCGATGAAGGTGCTTTTGCCCACCCCCGGCACGCCACTAATGCCCAGGCGAAAGGAGTTTCCGCTTCTGGGCAGGAGCTCGGTCAGGAGGGCATCTGCCTGCATGCGGTGGTCGGCGCGTGTGGACTCCAAGAGTGTGATGGCCTTGGCGATGGCACGGCGGTCGTTAGCAATGAGAGGTCTAAACATTCTCAGCACCCGTTCGGTCAGACTCTTCCCAAGTGTTACTCAAACAAAGTTGTTTCGCGATTTCGCTGGGCATATTATTGTCCTGATTTATGTTTTTTATGTCCACAGGATTTTCTATTGTGAAGTTGCAGTATTGCCATCTTCACAAAGCTTTACTAGAGCTGGGGCGAGAATTTTTACGAGTAACTTACTGCAATTGCTATATACATCAGATATATCAAATTCATTCGTATACTCTTTCTCAATTGTAGTAATTCTGGCATGTGTATAGCCACTACAGTGACGGTACATAGCATACCAATTTTCGTTATTTAAGCTTGAATTACTTTTTACTACATCACAGACCAATTGATCGAATTTATGTAGTCCTTCATTTTTTGAATTACCAAGTGTTTTATTTTTTAATAACTCTATTTGTTCAGTCCAAAATGTAGTCCAGTAATATCGTTCTTTGTTTTCATTCACATCTTTACTTTTATACTCTTCGTTAGCTTTGATGTCGTCCTTATATGCTGAAATTAGAAATCTATCAACGATGGTTTTGTCTGCAAAATTGTTTACTAGGTAGGCAAGTTTGAAAGTTGCCTCAAAAATGCAGCGAAATAAAACGTACTTTGGCACCTGAGAGCATGACAGCTTCAATTCAGATAATGCATTAGCGTTGTCCAAAATATACTTTGCAAGAGTAAGCGCCACTCTCTGTGTAGGTTGTTGATAAAGACCGGGCGGGAGTGCTTTTAATTCTGTATTTAACTTTTGCAGTATGTCTTCAAATTGCAAGAATCTTGCTTGTTTTTGGTCTTGCGGTCCTTTGACAAGCTCAGGGCGAACGGCGTTGGGGGTGTTATTTGTATTCATAACACCCAATTCTCCAACCTAAGCCCCTCAATCCGCTCAAAATGCTTGGTGTTATTGGTCACGAAAACATATCCCAGTGCTATTGCCTGACTGCCAAGCATTAAATCAAGTTCTCCTGTTGGCGTTCCCAGTTTTTTCAATCTGGCTTTTTCGCTTCCGTAAATCCAAATTGCATCTTGCGTCCAAGGCAATACTTGCATCTGGTTTAAAAAAAGTTCGAGTACTTTTTTATTAGATTCAATACGAGCACTGTTAGCTGCGCCATAGGCTAGCTCAGCCGCTCCGATGACTGA
>JBDKJU010000177.1:0-3181 GCA_039796435.1 Pseudomonadota bacterium
ACAATTAGCCACCAGACGCATGTCCAAGCTAAACCCCGTGGCCGTGCGACTGCCATCAATCGCCACCTTGTAACGGCCGCCTCGGGCCAGTACGGTGCTGAGGGTGGTGCTGTACACCGCAAAGACCAAACCACTGTGGTAGTGGTAGCCAGGCACATCGGCCAGATCTATGCTGTGCGAGACCTGATAGCGTTGCAGCAGGCGGCACATGCCCGAGAGTTCGCTGGCAAAAGCCGCTACCGTCGGGTCACCCCAGCTGTGCAAGGAAGCCAGCACCACTTCAGGTTTGCCATAGGCATTCAGCAAATGGCTAAGCTTGCTGTCATCAAGGGCGGTGCTTTCTTTGTGTGCCAATGCCTCACGGGCACTGGCCTTTTGTTGCGGGCTCAAGTGCGTGGACAAATGCTGAAAAATAGCCACATGCCCGATGTCCACGTGCAGGTCATGCACGCCCGCATTTTTAAGTGTGTCTAGCAGCACAGCCAAAACTTCGAGATCTGCGGTGGTCGCATCCACGCCATACAACTCCGCCCCTGCCTGCAAGACCTCGCGCGTGGGGTTAAGGGCGGTTGGTGTGGTGTGCAGCACACTGCCGGTGTAGCACAGGCGATTCACCCCACCGGCACTAAAGGCATGTGCATCTATGCGTGCCACTTGCGGGGTCATGTCAGCGCGAATACCCAACATGGCGCCAGAGAGTTGGTCCACCACTTTGAAGGTATGACCGGCAAGATCTTCACCCGCACCGGCGCTTAAACTGTCGGCGTATTCCAGCAAGGGTGGTTGCACCAAGGCATAGCCATAGCCATGCGAGGTATCGATCAGGGCGCGTCGCACACGCTCGACACGTTCTGCCTCTGGAGGCAGCACATCTTCAACAAAATCAGGTAATATCCAGCGCACGAAAAAAAGACGGCTGTGTCTTCACGTGAAGACACGCACCGTCGCTCTGTAAAGGTGTATTTTACTGTGTTTGCATCACAAAAACAATTGTCCTCCTTCTCGCAGCGCTTGCAAGAGGCGCGCGCGCAGATGAGTTCTGCTGCGTGGCTACGGGTGTGGCAATTTGTCGAGGAGGAGCGTAACCGTGATTTTGTTTCTCCTGTTGCTCCCGCCAGCTTGGCCTACAACCTTGCCGTCTGCGCCCATCGTGAAGCAGATTATCGTTTGGCTTGTCTGGCGTTTGATCAAGCTCTGCGCCTCGCTCATCCACAAGAGCCACTCAGGCGACAGGCTGGCAATGCCCTTTTGCATGTCTTGCATGAACACCAGGTATTTGCACCAACGGCAGAGCCCACAGATCATTTTTTGCCCACCAGTGTGGTGGTGTGCAGTCATGAAGAGACGCGTTGGCAACATTTTTTAAACAGAAATCATGCATGGCTGGCACACTGTCAGTTAGTGCGCATCGCCGATGCCAGCGGTATTGCCGAAGCCTACACCAGAGGGCTCGCGCAAGTACAACATGAGCAAGTGCTGCTGTGTCATGACGACATCCAATTGTGTGCCCCCAATGCCTTGGCCAGACTGAGCCGCAGTCTGCAACTCTACCCATTGCTCACTGCCGTGGGCGCGACTGCGGCGCAAGGAGTGGTCTGGAGTGGAGCCGGTTTTGAGCATTGCCACGGCATAGTGGCCTACCCTGAAAAGGCGGGCGTGCAGGTCTCCACCTACTGCCTGCCTGAGCACATCGAGGCAACGCCTCCTGCTCTGTTGTCCTGCGATGGGTGCTTTATTGCGGGCCGTGCACAAGTACTCAAGGCAGTGGGTTTTTCTCCTGCTCTCGCACACCACTTTCATGGCTATGATTTGGATTTGGCGCTGCGCAGTGCGCAAGCAGGTCATCGTCTTGGGCTGATTTCAGACTTGGCCTTGTTGCACGACTCCAAGGGCAACTACCAAAGCGACACATGGGCGCAGGCAGCGACTATATTGCGGGACCTACATGCACCATGTCGCCTGCCAGGTCAGCAAGTGGTGGCCAATGGCATGGTGCTGCCCGATCTTGCGGCTTATGTGCAACTCAGCCAGCAACTACACCGCTTGGGTGAACAGCGTCATGCACAACAAGGTCATTTGGGATTGCGCAACTGAGCGCACAGCGACTCCACCACAGCCCGGCGACTGCTGCTGTGATGCGTCACCAAGGCCACCGTGCGGCGGGCATTGCCCAAAAGGGCGCTGCGCAATTTAAACCCTTTCAGCGCACCGGCTTCGATAGCCATTTTCGGCAACAGTGTCACCCCCATATCCACGGCCACCATGGCCAGCAAAGTAGTGAGGCTGCTGGCTTCAAGTTTGGGGGCCTTAATTACTTTGCAGGCCTGCAGCGCGTGGTCGCGCAAGCAATGACCTTCGCCCAAGAGAATCAGGTCTTGTGCTTTGATGTGCGCCAATTTTTGCGGCAATGGCCGCTGAGGTGCGCAAACCGCATACAACTCATCTTCAAACAGTGTCAGGCACTGCAACTTGGTCTCACGCATGGGCAAGGCCACCAAGCCGGCATCAACGTCGCCTTGTTCTATCGCTGTCAGCAATGGCTCGGTCTGCATTTCTCTTAAGTGCAACTCACATTCCGGAAACTGTCTGTGCATATTCTGCAGCAGGCGTGGCAGCAAATAAGGCGCAATGGTGGGAATGGCTCCCAAGACAAAAACCCCCTGCATGGGATTGCGTCGGTGTTTGACAAATTGTTTGAGCTCACTAGACGCCGCCAGCAGATGACGAGCTCGCTCTAACACATCAAGACCAATGTCGGTCATGCGCACACTCTTACGGTCACGTTCTATGAGAGTGGTGGCGAGCGTGCGCTCAAGCTCCGCGATGCCACCGGATAAAGTGGACTGGGTGACAAAACAGCGTTCCGCCGCGCGGGTGAAGTTCAGCGTATCGGCCACTGCCGCCAAATACGAGAGATGTCTGAGTGACACCAAATCCTGTGGTTTGTAGCTCATGGTGACTTTACGTAATCATATCATTGGTAATTTCGATTGATTTTATTGTTTTTATCTGTTTTACAAATAATGATTATTTTTACAAAATACGTTCTCACGCACTTTGCCACTTTTAACAGGACGACGATATGAGCACCAACACAGTATCAGCCACACTTAAAAACTTGGAGGCCGCATTTGCCGGCGAGTCCATGGCACACATTAAGTATCGCTATTTCGCCAAGCTG
>JBDKJU010000178.1:0-2574 GCA_039796435.1 Pseudomonadota bacterium
CAGCCTAAAGAGTTTGGCCAAGGAATTACAAGTGCCCGTCATCGCGCTCTCACAGCTCAATCGCAGTCTGGAACAACGCCCCAACAAACGCCCGGTGATGTCTGACCTGCGCGAATCCGGCGCCATCGAACAAGACGCGGACGTCATCTTGTTCATCTACCGCGACGAGGTCTACAACCCCGACTCGCCCGAAAAAGGCACTGCCGAAATCATTATCGCCAAGCAGCGTAACGGCCCCATCGGCACTGTTACTCTAACTTTTCTGGGACAGTACACACGTTTCGAAAACATGGCCCAAGGCTACACCCCTGGCGCAGCGCCACAGTACGCCCCCTATGCCGCACAAGCCTCAGGAGCCTATGTTGGGCATGTGGGCCGCAGTGGTCATGGTGGCAATGGTGGTCATGCAGGCAATGGTGGCCACGGCGGCCACGATGGCGCGCCGTTTTAATGCCAGCGCCCGCGCAGTGGACAAACGCCACCATCGTCGGACGCACTGACTGGACGAGCGACTTATTCAGCCTGCAATTTGCTGCGCCTGACTTGGCCACATTTAACGCCGGACAGTTTGTGCGCTTGGGGCTTGATATCGCAGGGGAGCGCGTGGGTCGCGCCTTTTCCCTGGTGAATGCCCCCGCACAACCCCCGCACGAAATTATCGCTGTGCGTGTCGCCCAAGGGCTGTTCTCGCCCGCCCTCCACGCCTTGCAAATAGGCGATAGCCTGCAAGTGATGTCTGCTCCTGCGGGGTTTTTCACGCTGGACGAATGCCCCGCTGCCAATACCCTTTGGCTCATCGCCACTGGTACCGGCATCGGGCCTTACCTGTCCATGCTGCGCGCGCCCGCGACTTGGCAAAAATACAGACAAATCATCCTCGTGCATGGCACTCGCACCACCAGTGAGCAATGCTATCTGCCACTGCTGCGCACGCTGAGCGCACAGCATCCCTTGCGTCTGGTGCATCTGTGTTCGCAGGAAGCAGACAAAATGCGCCTCACCGAGGCCCTGAGTCAAGGTCTGCTGGAGGCAAGGGCAGGGGCAGAGATCAACACCGATTGCCACTTGCTTTTGTGTGGCAATCCGGGCATGATCAGCGAGATGCAGCAATTACTGGCATTGCGCGGTTTAAGCAAACACCGACGGCGCGCACCGGGACAGGTGACTACGGAAGGCTATTGGACTTAAGCGAGGTCAGCAGCGTACCTAACTCGGTGGGGGTGGCGCAACATAAATCAAAAGGCCAACTGTCCACGCTGTCGCCCGGTGGAATAAACCCCCACGCCGCGGCAATCGCCAACATGCCCGCAGCTTGGGCCGCCTGCATGTCCGTGCCGGCATCGCCCACGTAGGCACAACACTCTGGCGCAACGCCCAGTTTGGCCGCCGCGTACAGCAAAGGCTCAGGATGGGGCTTGGCGTGGGCCGTGGTATCACCGCAGACCAATACCTGCTCCCCCAAGGCTAAGCCTTGCATGATGGGGATGCTGAAACGACTGTGTTTGTTGGTGATGATGCCCCAGGCAATGTGCTTGGCGCTCAGCAAATCAAGCACGTCCTGCATGCCGTCGAACAGGCGCGTATGTGCCAGCAAGGTTTTTTCGTACACCGCCAGAAACTCGTTCTTAAGTGCCGCATAATCGGCGTGATCTACGCCATATCCAAAGCTGGCCTTGATCATGCCACGTGCCCCCTGCGAGGTGTGTGGGCGCAAAGTACTCAAAGGCAAAGGGACGCGGCCATGAGCATGCAACACCGAGTTCATGGCATTGCCCAAGTCGGCAGCAGTGTCTGCCAGCGTGCCGTCAAAATCGAACAACACTGCCTGAATGCGACGATCGGCAATGATCACTTCACACACCTTAACAAATAATTCACCGAGGTGTCCTGACACCAGCGCGCCTGCCGGGTAAAGGGGGAATAGTCCATGCCCCGAATATCAACCACGGTGAGCCCGGCACTGCGTGCCATGGCGGCCAACTCTGCGGGCTTGATCATTTTGGCGTAGTCATGTGTGCCGCGCGGCAAGAGATTGAGCACATACTCGGCTCCCAACACGGCTTTCACATAGGCCGTGGGGGTGCGTGACAAAGTAGAAAAAAATACCTGCCCGGCAGGCTTGAGTAGTGCGGCGCAGGCAGAGACTATGGCCTTAGGATCGGGCACATGTTCGAGCATTTCCATACAAGTGACCACATCGAAGCCTGCGGGATGTTGCTGTGCGAAGTCCTCAGCGCTCACCAACTCATAATTCACCTTAAGTCGCGACTCATACAAGTGCAGTTTGGCTACGCCCAACGCCTTGTCGCCCAAATCTATGCCTGTCGTATCTGCCCCCAACATGGCCAGCGCCTCGCTGAGTAGCCCGCCGCCACAGCCTACATCCAGCACACGTTTGCCCTTGACCGCGCTCGCTGCGTCTATGTAGCTGCTGCGTAAAGGGTTGATATCGTGCAAGGGCTTGAATTCACTGTTTGGATCCCACCAACGGCTGGCGAGCGAAGCAAATTTATCGAGTTCGGCTTGTTCTACGTTCATGACATTATTTTAGTTAGCGCTGGGGATGAATAGTTG
>JBDKJU010000179.1:0-3389 GCA_039796435.1 Pseudomonadota bacterium
CAGTGCTCGTTTCCCTATTCCATGGGCTGGCATGGGGCTCCTTATTTGCGCGCCGAGAGGCAGGCACACTGGACTTTGCATGCCCACTTTTACCCTCCTTTGTTGCGTTCAGCCACGATAAGAAAATTTATGGTGGGCTTTGAAATGCTGGCGCATGCGCAGCGAGATTTAACGCCAGAGCAAGCCGCAGAACATTTGCGTGCCGTGAGTGAGACACATTATTTGACCCAGTTCTGATGAGCAATTCGCGCACAATTTCACGCACATGAACATGAGCAAAGTACACACACAAACCACACTAGAGCAAGCGTTTTTAGCGCATTTTCACATGGCGCCCGAACTCAGTGTGCGCGCTCCCGGACGGGTGAATTTGATTGGCGAGCACACAGACTACAACCAGGGTTATGTACTCCCCTGTGTCATTCCTTATTTCACTTACGTGGCTTGTGCCAAGCGCAATGACCATGAGGTACACGCCTTGGCGCTGGACTTTAAAGGGGAAACCGACCGCTTTGCACTCGACCGAGATATCAGCGCACACCCAAGTCAGCCCTGGTCAAATTATCTGCGCGGCATGGTGCAAGTGATGCAGCAGGCGGGGCAGCAGTTCGGAGGTATGAATATCGCTATTGCTGGTAATGTGCCCTTGGGTGCGGGTTTGTCTTCCTCCGCAGCCTTTGAAGTGGCGCTCGGACGTGCCTTGCAGCAGCTGTATGCCTTGCCTGTAGACGCTGTGCGCATCGCTCAATGGGGGCAGGCGACTGAAAACCAGTTTGTCGGCTGCCAGTGTGGCATCATGGATCAAATGGTGTGTGCGGTGGGTGAGGCACACTCGGCCTTGCTCTTAGACTGCGGTGATTTGTCCGTTGAGCATATCCCTATACCGGAGGACCTTGCACTCATTATCGTGCACTCAGGGGTCAAGCGCGGATTGGTGGACAGCGCATACAACATGCGTCGCGAACAATGCGAAAGTGTGGCCGAGTTTTTTGGGCAAACCTCATTGCGGACGGTGAGTATGCAGCAACTACAAGCGCAGGAGCATGCGCTCCCTGCCTTGGCGTATCGGCGGGCACGCCATGTGCTCAGTGAAAATGCGCGCGTACTGGCATTTGCCCAGGCGCTTAGACAACACGACTTAAGCAGTATGGGGGTGTTGATGGCTCAGTCGCATGAGTCTATGCGTGCAGATTTTGAGATCACCACGCCAGAGGTGGACCAGCTGGTGACGGCCTTGCAAAAACTGATCGGTCCACAAGGTGGTGCACGCATGACGGGTGGCGGGTTTGGTGGGTGCTGTGTTGGCCTACTGAAACGCGAGTGTTTGGCACAAGTCATTGCCGCACTACCAGAACATTATCAGGCGCCTGATGGCCAGCCTTTGCGGATATTTACCATGGGCGCATAAAAACCGCAGCAGAGCAAGCCTTTGCTTCTTTCGGTTTAATTACAATCGGGGCTTCATTATCTGCTAGGTATTCTCATGCGTTTAGCGTCTTGTGTGGCTGTTGTGCTGGCTTTGGCGGGCACAGCGAGTTTGGCCACAGAACCCAAAAACACCAAAAACGAAACCATTAAGCCAGCGCTCACCGTGGCGGTGGTGAAGGCCACAAAACAGACGATCAAAAGCGGCATCACCGCCAATGGCAATCTTGCCGCCTGGCAAGAAGCCAGCGTGGGCGCAGAGCTGTCAGGACTGCGCGTCACCGAGGTGCGTGCCAACGTGGGAGATGTGGTGAAGCGTGGGCAAGTGTTGGCAGTGGTCAATGCAGAGAGCATCGACAATGAAATTGCCCAAGCGCAGGCGCAGATGGCAGAGGTGAATGCGCTGTTGACCGAAGCGCGGGCGAATTTGGCGCGCTCTGAAAATTTACAGAAACAGGGTTTTATTTCACCGGCACAGCTCACCACGCAGCAGACCGCGGTATCGAGCAGCGAGGCACGCTTAAATGTGGGTAAGGCCGCATTGGCCAATGCCCAGTTGCGCCGCCGACAGGCCAATGTGCTGGCTCCTGATGCGGGCATCATCACACAGCGCCTGGCCGCCGTGGGAGCAGTGACCTCACCGGGACAAGAGCTATTTCGCCTGATCCGGCAGGGACGCTTGGAGTGGCGTGCCGAGGTCAACGCGACTGACTTGCCGCACATACAGATAGGCAGTGAAGCAATGATCCGCATGGCCGATGGCACCACTGTGGCAGGCAAGGTGCGGCAGATCGCCCCCACCGTGGATATGCAAAGCCGCAATGCCATTGTGTACGTGGATGTCAAAGCCCATGCACAAGCCAGAGCAGGGCTTTATGTGAACGGCACCTTGCAGGGGCAGAGCAAGGAGGTGTGGGTGTTGCCACAGGCAGCTTTATTGGTGCGCGACGGCTTTCACTTTGTGATGAAAGTGGATGCACAGAACAAGGTCAGTGCGGCCAAAGTCAACGTTGGGCAAAGGCTGGGGGATTGGGTGGAAATTCTGGGCGGTTTGGCTGGCAACGAACAACTGGTGGCCTCTGGCAGTGCCTTTTTGAATGACGGAGACACGGTTAAAGTCTCGGCACAAAACAAGTGAGGAGACCCGCATGAACGTCTCACGCTGGAGTATTCAAAATCCCATCGCCTCAGTGGTGGTGTTTGTACTGCTGACCCTTGGCGGGCTCATGGCCTTCAAGTCGATGAAAGTGCAAAACTTTCCAGACCTCGAACTGCCCACCATCATTATTTCTGCGGCACTGCCCGGGGCGGCACCTGCACAAATGGAAACAGAAGTGGCACGTAAGCTGGAAAATGCCATTGCCAACATCCAGGACTTAAAGCATATCTACACCCGCGTGCAAGACAGCGCGGTCACCGTGACTGCTGAGTTCCGTCTTGAAAAAAGCACGCAAGAGGCCTTGGATGAGGTGCGCTCGGCCGTGCAAAATGCCCGCTCGGATTTGCCAGCCGAGATGCGCGATCCGACGGTCAGCAAAATGAATTTGGCGGGTGCGCCAATTCTCGCCTATGCCATTAGCTCTGCGCAGCGCGATGCCGAGGCTTTGTCGTGGTTCATCGATGACACTGTTACTCGTCAATTATTGGGCGTGCGCGGTGTGGGGTCTATTACGCGCGTGGGAGGGGTCAGCCGCCAGGTTCAGGTGCAATTGATGCCGGCCAAAATGCAGGCCTTGGGGGTCACTGCCGCAGAGGTATCACGGGCCTTGCGTAGCACTCAGATAGACGCCAGCGGTGGGCGTATGGACTTGGGCAATATGCAAAGACCTTTACGCGTGCTGGGCACCGTGTCGACCGTTGAGGAGTTGGCCAATCTTGACATTGCGGTGTCAGGCGGCCGTAGTGTGCGGCTGTCGCAGGTGGCCGAAGTGAGCGACAGCGTGGCCGAAGCCAAGTCTGCCGCC
>JBDKJU010000180.1:0-3966 GCA_039796435.1 Pseudomonadota bacterium
GCCACCGGGCAACGTGCGTCTAAGACTTCGATCACTAGGTCGATAGTCTTCATCGCCTTCTTCGCCTTGTCCAAGGCGGTGAGCATATGGCCGGGGAACCAGTTGATGATGGCCTGGCTCATAAAAGACTTTTGGCTAGGGCTTCGGCCACGCTAATGCCGTCTATGCCCGCCGACATGATGCCGCCTGCGTAGCCTGCGCCTTCGCCAGCGGGGAAGAGGCCTTTGACATTTAATGACTGCAAAGTCTGGTGGTCACGGGTGAGGCGAATCGGCGAGGAGGTGCGCGTTTCTACACCGGTGAGCAAAGCATCGTGCATGTCATAGCCCTTGATTTGTTTACCGAATATAGGCAGCGCTTCGCGCATGGCGGTGATGGCGTAGTCGGGCAGAGCTTGCGCGAGGTCGGTCAAGGTCACGCCCGGGCGGTAGCTGGGCAAGACGCTGCCCAGTGCGGTTGAGGCTCGCGCGGCTAGAAAATCACCGACGAGTTGGGCGGGGGCGTTGTAGTTGTGGCCGCCCAGCTCATAGGCGCGGCTTTCAAGTGCTCGCTGAAAGTCCACGCCCGCCAGCACATTATTCGCGTGATCGGGGTAGTCTTTGGGGTCTATGCCCACCACAAAACCGGCGTTGGCATTGCGTTCATTGCGTGAGTATTGGCTCATGCCGTTGGTGACCACGCGACCAGGCTCGGAGGTGGCCGCCACCACCGTGCCACCTGGGCACATGCAAAAGCTGTACACCGAGCGACCGTTTTTGGCGTGGTGTACCAACTTGTAGTCGGCCGCCCCCAGAATGTCATTGCCTGCAAAATCTCCAAAGCGGGCCCGGTCGATCACGCTTTGCGGATGCTCTATGCGAAAGCCAATTGAAAAAGGCTTTGCCTCAATAAACACGCCACGCGCGTGCAGCATGGCAAACGTGTCGCGGGCGCTGTGACCAATGGCGAGCACCACGCGGTTGCAAGCCAGACTCGTGCCATCAGCAAAGCCCAGGCCGCGCACCGCACCATCGTGCAGATCAATATCTGTGACGCGTGTGCCAAAGCGAAACTCACCGCCTAGTGCAGTGATGGTGGCGCGCATGTGTTCGACCATTTTCACCAGACGGAAAGTACCGATGTGGGGTTTGCTGACAAAGCGAATTTCTTCAGGCGCACCGGCGAAGATAAATTCTTCCAGCACCTTGCGTCCATAGTGTTTGGGGTCTTTGACTTGTGACCAAAGCTTGCCATCAGAAAAAGTGCCGGCTCCGCCTTCGCCAAATTGCACATTGCTCTCGGGCGTGAGCTCACGCCGGCGCCACAGCCCCCAAGTGTCTTGCGTGCGCTCACGCACCACTTTGCCGCGTTCGACGATGATGGGCTTAAGCCCCATCTGCGCCAGCACCAGTGCCGCAAACATGCCACAGGGGCCGAAGCCAATGACCACGGGGCGCATGGTGTGCGCTGGAAAATCACTGGCACTGGCCACGAAGTGGTAGCGCATATCGGGTGAGGGTTTAAGGTGCGGATCTTTGCTGAATTTCTTGAGCAAGGCTGCCTCACGTGCAGGCGAAAGACTGACATCCAAAATATAAATCAGGATGATGGCGGCCTTGTTGCGGGCATCGTAGGCGCGCTTGTGTATGGCCCAAGAGTCGAGCTCATCGCGCTTGATGCGCAAGCGTGCCAAGAGGGCCGCTTCGAGAGCGGCTGGTGGATGGTTTAAAGGAAGCTTAAGTTCAGAAAGTCGGAGCACGCTGGCATTTTAAAGTGCCATGCCTGCGGCCAGTGTTTCATGCGTACTTGGGTCTACCAAGATGAAGGCACCCAAGGCAGAGTGTTCTTGGTATGCCACCATTGGCAGAGCGGCCTGTGTGGCCAGGCGCACACGCACGATGTCGTTGACCTTGATGTGGTTGTCGGTGCTCGCAGACTCACGTCCGGCCACCACGTCAAAACGTTGCGTGACTGCTTGAATCTGCGCCTGTGTCCAGGCAGTGCCATGACGCAGCAGATAGCGCCTAGCAGGGTGGTAGGGGGTAGATGACAGCCAGGTCAGGCGCGCATCTATGTTTCGGGTAGAGGCGATGGGGGGCGTTTTACCAGAGGTAGACGGATTAGACAGCAGCCAGTCACCACGTGAAATATCCACCTCGCGGTCGAGTTGCAAGCGAATAGACTCCCCCACCTCAGCGCTGTCGCTTGCGCCCCGGGCGGTGAAGAGTGCGCTGATCTGGGCGGTTTCGCCATTGCTGCTGACCGTGATGGCTGCGCCTTTGGCTATGCTGCCGCCGGTCACGCGACCAAGATAGTAGCGCCCCGCATCGGTGCGCAACACGGTTTGCACGGCGAGGGCGAAGCTGGATGTTTGTTGTGGCGCGGGCTTAAGTGGCAGTGCTTCGAGGAAAGGCAGTATGGCGGGCCCTGGATACCAAGGCATGTTGCTGCTTGGCGCCACGATGTTGTCACCCCGTAAGGCCGAGATGGGGATGTAGCTCACGGGGGGCAGGTGGTTCTCGGCGGCAAAGGCCGCAAACGCAGCCTGCACTCGTTGAAACACAGACTCTTGATACCCCAACGCATCCATTTTGTTCACCGCCACGATGAGGTGTTTCAGCGACAGCAGGCTGGCCACCATGGCGTGCCGACGGGTCTGCGGCAACAGGGCCAGTTCCGTAGCGGCGAAGTCAAGCTTGGTGACGTCAATGAGCACGATGGCCACATCGGAGTTACTGGCAGCGGTGACCATGTTGCGGGTGTACTGCTCATGCCCTGGTGAGTCGGCGATAATGAATTTGCGCTGGCCCGTGCTTAAGTAGCGATACGCCACATCTATGGTGATGCCTTGTTCACGCTCGGCTTCAAGGCCGTCGGTGAGTAAGGACAAGTCGGGCAGCGCACTGTCTTCGTCGGTGCCGGAAACCAGGGCAGTGCGTTGACTTTTGCTGTTGGCCACGGCGATGAGCTGATCTTGCAGGAGGGCCTTGCTGTCGTAGAGCAGGCGACCGATGAGGGTGCTTTTGCCATCATCAACACTGCCGGCGGTGGTGATACGAAGTACGGTGCTCATTAAAAATACCCTTCTTTTTTGCGTTTTTCCATGGCGGCTTCTGAGGTCTGATCATCCATGCGGGTGGCGCCACGTTCGCTTAAGTTGGTGAGTCCGGTTTCAATGATGATGTCGTCGATCGAGGTTGCGTTCGACAGCACGGGGCAGGTGCAAGAGATGTCCCCCACGGTGCGAAAGCGCACATTCAGTTGCTCTATCAGGTCGCCGGCATGAGCGGGGGTGAGCTCGGTGACCGGTTGCAACAGCTCGCCGTGGCTGGTGTTTTTGCGCACCACGGCGCGCCTGTGGGTGAGGTAGATGGAAGGCAGGGCAATGCCTTCACGGGCAATGTATTGCCACACATCCATCTCTGTCCAGTTGGAGATGGGGAAGACCCGAAAGTGCTCGCCTTTGGCGTGTTTGCTGTTGAACAAATGCCAGAGCTCGGGGCGCTGTGCCTTGGGCTGCCACTGGCCAAAACTGTCGCGGTGCGAAAAGATGCGTTCTTTGGCGCGGGCTTTTTCTTCATCGCGACGCGCACCACCGAGCAAGGCATCAAATTCGTTTTCGGCAATGGCTTCCAAGAGACGGACAGATTGATGAGCGTTGCGGCTTTCCAGTGGATGTCGCAACACAATGCTGCCACGCGCAATGCTCTCGTCCAGATGCGCCACGATCAGACGCGCACCGGCAGCCTGCGCCACTTGGTCGCGAAAACTGATGACTTCTGGAAAATTATGTCCGGTGTCTACATGCAAAAGTGGCAGTGGCAAGGGCGCCGGAGCAAAGGCTTTTTGTGCCAGATGGAGCACCACCAAGCTGTCTTTGCCGCCAGAAAATAACAGTGCCGGACGTTCAAATTCGGCCAATACTTCACGGATGATGTAAATCGCCTCATCTTCAAGATGATCGAGGTGTTGTTGATCTAGTTTTTT
>JBDKJU010000181.1:0-4266 GCA_039796435.1 Pseudomonadota bacterium
TTGCGGCTTCGGACGCAGCGGCCAATACCTTAGTCGCATGCTGGATGCGGAAGATGTCCGTTGGCTGGCCTATGACCACGACCCGCAACGCCTCAAAGAAGCGGCACATTTGAGTGCGCAGGTGCTGTATGGCGACTGCGTGAAACGTGAGGTGCTCTCCTCTGCTGGCCTCATGAAAGCCAAGGCCTTAGTCATTACCTTCACCAACACCGAGGTGGCCAAACGCATCATCGTGGCCGCACGCAGCTTGAACAAAGACCTGCCTGTTATTGTGCGCACCCTTGATGAATCGACTGTTCAAAGCCTGCTCGATTTGGGGGCCAGTGAAGTGGTGCCTGATGTGGTGGAAAGCGCCATGGGCTTGGGCACTCAAGCGCTCTTGCATGTGGGCACGCCCCTGGCCACCGTGCTCAGACGTTTACGCAGTTTGCGTGATGAGCGTTACACCTTGTTCGCCGGTTACTTTCATGGCAGCAGTGATGCGCCTGAAGGCGATGAGGAGGCTAGACGACTCATCACCCTGCATCTGCCGGAACGCCATGCCTTAATCAATCAGCTGGCGGCCAAACTGACGCTGCCACCCTCATGTCATCTGGTGGGGATCAAACGCGAAGGCGTCAAGCTTGACAGCAAAGACCCGCAGCTGAGGTTTGCGGCCGGTGATGTGTTGATTCTGCTGGGCAGCGGACAGGCACTTGATGAGGCCCGAAAAATGCATCAGCTGATGCTCAGCTAAATTCTCTACCGCCCGCGCACACTTAAACTGTCAGACTGTCAGACTTGTCAGGTTGGGCTGCTAGGCTCTTCGTCCGCCATGCCGGCAGCCACATTGCGATAGCCCCCGTCAACGTAGGTGATTTCACCCGTGATGCCAACAGAGAGCTCGCTAAACAAAAACGCCGCCACATTGCCCACATCGTCCACCGTGACATTGCGGCGGATAGGCGAGGCATTGGCCACATGCTTGAGCATCTTGCCAAATCCGGCGATGCCTGAAGCGGCCAGCGTCTTAATGGGCCCAGCGGAAATGCCATTGACACGAATGCCCTCACGCCCCAGATCAGTGGCCAGATAACGCACACTGGCTTCAAGCGCTGCCTTGGCCACGCCCATGGTGTTGTAGTTGGGTACCGCACGCTCTGCGCCAAGATAAGTCAGCGCCACCACCGAAGCCGGGTGACCCGTGAGCAAAGGCCGCGCAGCGCGGGTTAACGCCGCCAGGCTGTAGGCGCTGACATCATGAGCAATGCGAAAATTTTCACGGCTTGCGCCACTCAAAAAATCTCCGGCAATCGCCTCACGCGGGGCAAAGGCAATGGCGTGCAAAAACCCGTCAAGACTGCCCCACTCCTGCGCCAGACCGTCAAAAGTAGCGGCGATTTCTTCGTCGCGGGTCACGTCGCAGGCGTACAACAAAGGCGTGGCAGCGAAATCTGCGGCCAGTTTGGCCACGCGCTCTTTCATGCCCTCGCCGGCATAGCTGAAGGCCAAAGTGGCGCCTTCGCGCTGACAAGCTTTGGCCACGCCATAGGCGATAGAACGATTGGACAAAAGTCCGGTGATCAGAATTTTTTTATCAGTCAAAAAACCCATGTCTGCTCCTTGTTGTTCCCTGTTGTGGCTAGTGACTGGGTGGCACATAGCCGGTGGCCACATCTGCCCCGGTGCCAAAGAAATGCTTGTCCATCTGCTCGGCCAAGTACTTGCGGGCACGCTGGTCTGCCAAGCTTAAGCGATTTTCGTTCACCAACATGGTCTGATGTTTGATCCATGCGGCCCAAGCCTCTTTCGAGACATGGTCAAAAATACGTTTGCCCAGCTCACCTGGGTAGGGCGGGAAGTCAAGACCTTCGGCTTCCTTGCCAAGTTTGATGCAGTTGACCATACGCGTCATGGCGTGACCTTTGCTAAGTTAAGTTGTTTTAAATACACCTGCGACATGCGGTGCTGGTTGTAGTGGGCCTGTTTGTCTGCGGGCAGGTCAGCCACCTTGCCCACCACAAAGCCGCGTTCGATAAACCAATGCGCGGTGCGCGTGGTCATCACAAACAAGGTCTTAATGCCTTGTGCCAGACTGGCTTTTTCAATTGCTTTTAATAAATCCTCACCATAGCCCTCGCGTCGGTACTCAGGCAATACGGCAAGGCAAGCCATCTCGGCTTTTCGTTCATCAGCGTAAGGATAAAGTGCGGCGCAACCCACCACCGCACCATCGTGCACGGCCACGAAAAATTTCTCGATATCCTGCTCAAGCAAGGCACGTGGTCTGGCCACCAGCACCCCTGCCTCTTCAAGTGGCTCGATGATGTTGACGATACCACCCACGTCATCAATGCTGGCAGGCCGCACATTGTCAAGCGCGTCGATGGAAATCATGGTGCCCACACCATCACGGGTGAACAGCTCGGAGAGCAAGGCCCCATCATCCAGCCGCGAAATCAGATGCGCCCGATGTACGCCTTTCTGGCAGGCATTTATGGCGCAGGGCAAGAACACGCGGATATCGTCCGACTGCCAAGCCCCCTGCCCCAAGCGCGCCGCTTCACGGGTATAAAGCTCGGTCTGCACTTCTCCATTTTGGTTCACCACCCCCACGCTTTCGGTGAGGAAAATGAGCTTGTGGGCTTTAAGTGCAATGGCGGCCTGGGTGGCAATGTCTTCAAGGGTGAGATTAAAAATTTCACCAGTTGCCGAATAACCAAAAGCCGAGAGCAACACCACATCACCGGTGGCCAGACAATCGTTGATCGCATCACTGTCAACACGCCTGACCTCGCCGGTAAAACGCATGTCCACCCCGTCGATAATGCCCAAGGGTTTGGCCATCACATAATTACCGCCCACCACGCGCAGACGGTGGTTGGCCACCGGGGCTGGCGACACTGCTGTGGACAAAGCCGCTTCGATAAAAGCGCGCGCCTCACCATTGGCCTGCACCACGGCGGCAAGCGTGTCCTTGTCTGTCACCCGACGTGAGTGGTGGTATTGAATGCTCAAGCCACGCGATTGCGTGAGCGCATCTATTTGCGGTCTGGCACCGTGCACCAACACCACGCGCACGCCCAGACTGGCCAATAAATTGATGTCGGCGACAAAAGTCCAAAAAGTATCGGACTGCAAAAGCTCGCCAGTGAAGGCGATGACAAAAGTCTTGCCTCGAAAGGCATGGATATAAGGTGCGCAGGTACGAAACCAGTGCACAAAATCAGCGGCGGACGTGGTCGGGGTTGTGGCGCTGGTTTGTTCAGACATAGCAGGATTATAGTTTTGCTCTCCGCCAACACTTGCTTGGCAAGGCAGGCAAAGCAAAGCCAGCCCTTGCAACACAGACAACCTTAAAGCAACACTAAAATGCCACTGCTATGAACCCCATACCATCACCCAGCCCCGATACCCAGGCGGTATACGGCGCCGGCAAACAGTCTATCAATGCACCCCGCAAACCGGTAAGCCTGCCGCGCCTGAATGAAATGCGTGCGCGTGGTGAAAAAATCACCATGCTCACCGCCTACGATGCCACCTTTGCCTCGGTGATGGATGCCGCCGGCGTGGACACCATCTTGGTGGGCGACTCGCTGGGCATGGTGTGTCAAGGCTTGCCCAGCACCACCGGGGTGTCGCTTGAGACCATGTGTTACCACGTGGAGAGTGTGTTCAACGGCCTGCACCGCAGCAATGGCACGGCCTGGCTCATCGGCGACCTGCCCTTTGGCACCTACCAAGAAAGCAAAGAGCAGGCCTTGCGCAGCGCTGCCAAAATCATGCAAGCCGGTGCGCACATGGTCAAGCTAGAGGGCGGGGGCTGGACCACCGAAGTGGTGCATTTTTTGGTCGAACGGGGCATCCCCGTTTGTGCGCATTTGGGGCTTACTCCTCAGACCGTGCATGCGCTGGGCGGATACCGCGTGCAAGGCAAAGACGGACAGGCAGCAGAGATCATGCGTGAACAAGCACTGGCCTTGGAGCACGCTGGCGCCAAAATGCTGGTGCTGGAAATGGTGCCGCACACCTTAGCCACCAGCCTGACCACAGAGCTCAAACACTGTCACACCGTCGGCATCGGCGCGGGCAATGGCACCGCCGGACAAGTCTTGGTGCTGCACGACATGCTGGGCATCAATCTGGGACGTATGCCGAAATTTGTAAAAAACTTTTTGTCTGCCACCGGCGGCGATGTCAAGGCAGCCTTTGAAGCCTATGTCAGCGCGGTGAAAGCTGGCACGTTTCCGGACAACGCCCAACACGCCTGGTAAACCATGATCATTT
>JBDKJU010000182.1:0-6744 GCA_039796435.1 Pseudomonadota bacterium
CAGCCGTTTTGCCAATAGCGATGAGTACCGTCGTGTACGCATGAGTACCAACACGCACTGTGATTAGACCATCATGAATCAAGACAACCCTTCCTCCGCGCAGCAAGACACCGCCCAAAACAATCACGAGCGTCCTGCCTTCGAGCTATCACCCTCTGAAACCCCGGTCACCGTGGGGGTCATCTTGCGTGAAACCCGCACCCAGCTTGAGCTCAGCGTCGAACAAGCGGCACAACAGTTGCGCCTGTCTTCCCGCCAGATCTTGGCCATGGAAGCAGATGATTACAGCAGCTTGCCCGACCGCACCTATGCCCGCGGTTTCTTGCGCAACTATGCTCGTCTGCTGAAGCTGAACCCTGATGAGATATTGATGCTCAGCCCCTTGGCCAACACACCCAATAGCCAGCAAATCAATATCGAGCCCATTGAAAAAAACATCGGCGAAATAAAAGTTCAAAACACCAACCACACCGGTGATTGGCACAAATGGCTGATTCCAGCCCTGCTACTGGCCGTGGTGCTGGTGGGGGGGATTTTCTACCAGCTGCAACAGCAAAATACTCGCTCCCGACAGGCATCTTCTGTCCAATCTTCCCCGCCCTCTGCTTCAACCCCATCTTCTACTACCGCCACCGAAGCTACGGTCGCCAGCGGTCTCGGCACGCCCACCACAGCCTCTGCCACACCAAACGCCCCCACGACTGAAGCAGGGCAGAATGTTTCCCCACCAGCAAACGGCAGCGATACCCCCACCAGCACGCAGACAGTGCCCCCATCCTCTGCCACCGCCACGACCATTGCCGCTGCCTCTGCCGCTGTCTCTGCCAACAATACTAGCCAGGCGGTGCCTACTCAGGCTGCAGCAAGCTCTTTGGCCCCTTCTCTGACCCCCACTTTGGCCGCCATTGCCGAGAAGAAATTGCAGTTCATCTTCAGTGGACAATCATGGGTTGAAATTCGCGATGCCCACAACACCATTATTCATTCACGCAGACACGAAAAAGGCGAAAAGACCGAAATTGATGGCAAGCCACCGTTTCAAATGGTGATTGGAAATGCGAGTGAAGTTAAGCTCAAGTACAAAGGCAAAGACGTTGATTTGAGCGAGACCTCCCCTGCCGGCGTGGCGCGTTTTAACCTGAATTAAACCATTCCCCGCATGCTCGACACCACCCTCTTGCCACCACGTCGCCTCAGTCAACAGGTCATGATTGACCATGTGCGTATGGGGGGGGACGCCCCCATCGTGGTGCAGTCCATGACCAATACCGAGACCGCCGATGTGTCCGCTACGGTCAAGCAAATCCATGCGCTGACCCTCGCCGGCTCGGAAATAGTGCGCATCACGGTCAACACCCCTGAAGCCGCGGCTGCGGTGCCGGCGATTCGCCAAGGGCTAGATGCCTTGGGCTGCAATGTGCCTTTGGTGGGCGACTTTCACTACAATGGCCACAAGTTGCTGCGTGATTTTCCTGAGTGTGCCAAGGCCTTAGCCAAATACCGTATTAACCCAGGCAATGTGGGCAAGGGCCACAAACGCGATGATCAGTTTTTGCAAATGATCGATATCGCCATAGAGCACCACAAGCCAGTGCGCATCGGGGTGAACTGGGGCTCACTAGACCAAGACTTGTTAGCCAAAATGCTGGACGACAATGCGCAGTCCTCGCAACCACGCAGCTTGGCGCAGGTGCAAAGGCAAGCCCTCATCACCTCTGCCCTCGACAGCGCTGACAAGGCCGTCGCCCACGGTCTGCCCAAAAACAAAATCGTGCTGTCCTGCAAAGTCTCCGCGGTGCAAGACCTCATCGCTCTGTATCGCGACTTGGCTGCGCGCTGCGACTATGCCCTGCATCTTGGTCTCACCGAAGCCGGCATGGGCAGCAAGGGCACGGTGGCATCCAGTGCAGCGCTGGCAGTGCTCTTACAGCAGGGCATTGGCGACACCATTCGCGTTTCGCTCACCCCGGAACCCGACGGCGATGTGGATCAAAACCGCTGCAAAGAAGTGGTGGTGGCACAGGAAATTCTGCAAACCATGGGCCTGAGGTCATTCACACCTTTAGTCACCGCCTGCCCAGGTTGTGGTCGCACCAGCTCAACATTTTTTCAACACTTAGCGGCCAGCACGCAAAGCTACCTGCGCACGCAAATGCCCATCTGGCGCGAACACTACCCCGGTGTGGAAGACATGGCGGTGGCGGTGATGGGCTGCGTGGTCAATGGCCCAGGCGAATCCAAAATGGCCAATATCGGCATCAGCTTGCCAGGCACGGGCGAGCAGCCAGTCGCTCCGGTTTATGTCGATGGCGAACGACTGCTCACCTTAAAAGGCGACCACATCGCCAGCGAATTTCACGCCATCATCGACGATTATGTCAAGAGCCATTACGGCCAAGACAAGTCGTTGCATCGAACCCCGGGCAAAAAAATAATACCCCTGGTGTCTGTCTAAACTACTTTAAATTCATGAAAAATTCACTCCAGGCCATTAAGGGTATGGCCGATGTATTGCCTAAAGACTCTGCTTTGCTTGAAGAACTCGAACACATCGTCAGCGAGGTCTTCCGCAGCTACGGCTATCGCAATATGCGCACCCCCGTGCCCGAGCCCACGGCTCTGTTTTCGCGTGGCATTGGCGATGCCACTGACATCGTCGAAAAAGAGATGTACAGCTTTGAAGACAGCATGAATGGTGACAAGATTACGCTGCGCCCCGAAGCCACTGCCGGCTTGGTGCGTGCCGCCATCGAGCACAATCTCACCTACGGTGCCCCCCAGCGAATCTGGACCGTGGGGCCCATGTACCGTCACGAAAAACCCCAAAAAGGTCGGCTGCGCCAATTCCATCAATTTGACGTGGAGTGCTTTGGCTATGAAGGGCCCGATGTTGACGCTGAAATTATTTTGATGCTGGCACGCATTTGGGAAGAGCTAGGCATCGCTGATTCCGTGCGTTTGGAAATAAACTCCATTGGCAATGCCGAAGAGCGCAAAGCCCACCGCGAAAAACTCGTGGCCTATTTCAATGAGCACAAGGCCTTGCTTGATGAGGACAGCCTGCGCCGCCTTGAGCGCAACCCGCTGCGCATCTTGGACAGCAAAAACCCAGCCATGCAAGCCATGTTGAATGCAGCGCCCACGCTTCTGCAAAGCTTGGGTCAAGAAAGTCTCGCCCACTTTGAAGCATTCAAAGCCCTGCTTGGCAATGCCGGCATTGACTACAGCGTCAATCCCCGCATCGTGCGTGGCATGGATTACTACAACCGCACTGTGTTTGAATGGGTCACTGACAAACTCGGCAGCCAGGGCACCATTTGCGGTGGGGGCCGTTACGACGGACTGTTTGAACTTTTAGGTGGCAAGCCCACCCCCAGCATTGGCTTTGGTATGGGGGTGGAGCGTGTGCTCTTGCTCATGCAAGCTTGCGGCGCCGAGGCCGAACACAACACCGATGCCTACATCGTGCACAACCACATCGCGCAAGCGCAAACTTTGGCCGAATATTTGCGCGACGAAGGCCTCAACATCATCGTCAATGCAGGGGGTGGCAAGTTTGCCGCACAAATGAAACGTGCTGATGCGGCCAATGCCTACTTCGCCCTCATCTTGGGCGAAGATGAAATTGCGAATCAACAAGTCACGGTCAAAACCCTACAAAGTGGAGAGCAAACCACCTTGCCCTTGGCTGACTTGAGCGACTACCTCTTGCAAATGCTGGCGCAAGACTATGACGATGCGCAGTGAGGCCTACCTCGTTGATGCCTGCCGCACCCCCACTGGGCGGCGCGGTGGCAGTCTGGCCAAGGCCCATCCCCTCGACATGGGTGCACATGTCATCAAGGCACTGGTCACCCGCAACCCCATACCCGACAGCGAATACGACGATGTGATCTTCGGCACCATCGATGCCATCGGTCCGCAGTCCGGCAATCTGGCTCGCTACTGCTGGTTGGGGGCGGGTTTCAGCGAGGCCATCCCTGGCGTCACCATCGACCGCCAATGCGGCTCATCGCAACAGGCCGTGCATTTCGCTGCGCAAGCCGTGATGTCGGGCACGCAAGATGTGGTCATTGCCGGAGGCGTACAACAAATGAGCGCCATCCCTATTGGCGTATCAGGCACGCTGGCCAAAGACTTTGGCTACCCCCACCCCTTTGCTGGCAGTCAGCGTTTTTTTGAGCGTTATGGCACAAGCCCCATCTCGCAGTTTCACGGCGCCGAACTGATGGCGCAAAAATGGGGCTTTAGTCGCGATGCCATGGAAGCCTTCGCACTTGAGTCCCACCGCCGCGCTCTGCACGCCATCGCACAAGGCCATTTCGCCCGTGAAATCGTGCCTTATGCTTTGCCTGACGGCAGCGTTTTTTCTATGGATGAAACGGCGCGCGCCTCCACTCCCGAAAAGCTCGCCAGCCTGAAAGCGATCACCGAAGGAGGGCGCCTCACCGCTGGCACAGCCAGCCAAATCTCCGACGGCGCCAGCGCTGTCTTGGTATGCTCAGAAGCTGCTCTCAAGCGCTATGGCCTCACCCCGCGCGCGCGCATCGTCGCCATGGCCGTGCGCGGCGACGACCCGGTGATGATGCTCTCTGCCCCCATCCCCGCCACGCGACACTTGCTCAAAAAATCCGGCCTTAAGCTCGACGACATTGCCATTGCCGAAGTCAACGAAGCCTTCGCCCCTGTGCCGATGGCCTGGATGCAAGAACTGGACTATCCACATGCGCGCCTGAACGTCAATGGTGGCGCCATTGCCCTTGGCCACCCCATCGGCGCCAGTGGCACCAAGCTCATGACCACCCTGCTCCACGAACTCGAACGCCGCAACGCCCGCTACGGCCTGCAAACCATGTGCGAAGGCGGCGGCGTGGCCAATGTGACCGTACTTGAACGTTTATAAGCGCCAACACAATTCGACCAGGCAGCCCCAATAAAGCCTAAGGGCAAGCTTAGGTCACCCTATTCACCGATGACACCGTAGCACCAGTCTAAGCCTCGTTATAGGCCTGCTCTAGCGCCGCCACCTCAAGCTTTACCATGCTCATCATCGCGGCCAATACTGCCTTCACCTTCTTGGAGTCGGCATCAGCAATTAACTCGGTGAATCGTCGCGGCACAATTTGCCAAGACAAACCAAAAGGGTCCTTGATCCAGCCGCAGGCAGTGGGTTTGGCACCTGCCCTTAACAACTTGTCCCAATACTCATCGACCTCTGCTTGATCAACGCAGTCCACGTACAGCGACACACCCTCTGAAAAACCAAAGTGTGGCCCACCGTTGTAGCCCATAAACACCTGCCCCCCCACCACAAACTCCGCAGAGCTGACGGGGCCATCCGTCCCCGAACGAGCCAAGGCACGCACTTCAGAGCCAGGAAAGGTGGTGGTATAAAACTCGATGGCGGCTTCGAGTTGGTCATTAAACATCAGGAAGGGGGTGACTTTGTTCATAGCATGGCTAACGTTCTAAAACTATTGCTCAAATCGAACAACAATCTCGGTGAGTTTTATAGGCACTGAATCAGCTCATGGTGTCTTGGTGCTCTAGCAATCTGCCATCACTAATCACTAAACACTAATCACAGCACCATGGCAATTATGACCTGAAAAAAAATGGTAATCTACTTTTCTGCTTCACAAAAATCAGGATATGTCCACTTTATGTTCTTTGTGGAAATTAAACTTTTGCTCAACAGAAAACGCAATCCTAAAGCCGATATTACTCTAACAATTGTCTCATAGCGCGGTGAAGCACCCTTCGCCAAAGAACGATAAAGCGCCTCCCTTGCCACGCCAGCCGCCTGTGCAATGTCTGTCATGCCACGCGCCCGCGCGATAACATTAAGTGCCTGTGGGAGCTCCTTGGGATCGCCTTCCGCAAGCACCATTTGTATGTAGTCTTTGATATCTTCGTCAGATTGGAGATACTCAGCAAAGTCAAACTCTTTAAGCTCAGATACTTTGCTTTTGTTATGACTCATGAACTATCCTCTAAATTTTTTAACCAAGAATATGCCTTTGCGATGTCTTTTGATTGCGTCGACTTGTCACCACCGGCCAGCACAACAATCAATTCACCATTCTTCCACGTATAGTACATACGATAGCTTGGACCAAAGTTTTCACACATTTCCCAAAGCCCTTCGCCGAGTGCTTTCACATCACCAAAATTTCCTGTAGACACTCTTGCCAGCCGTCACCCCAATCTAAGTTTGGTCAAACGATCATCAAGACCATTGTTATGACTTTGCATTCAACACCGCGATCTCTTATAGAAATGGTGACAAGCATTCGTTGTCAAGGAAAAAGCCCTTGACGATGTAGCCGCGCAGGTTTTGTGTGGCCCAAACGCGAAAGCGAGTGGCGATAGCGCTTTTGACGCTGCCGTCGGAGCTTTGGTAGATGAGCAGCGGAGTGAGGCACATACAATTATTTTCGCATCTACTGCAATCGATTGAATTTAAAGCCCTCTCCGCACTACTGCTAGACGGGCAACTGCACAGGCTCGGTTGAAGCACGAGACCTAGGCATGTTTGCCCCGCACAAAATCTGAATTTGAGCGCTTCGCCTCGTGGCACATGTTTGCTGGGATTCGTGCCTCAACCCAGCCTACCGCGCTCGATCCCGAATGGAAGTCGATTGCGCCCGCAAAGCGTCAAAGAGCGTTGCGCAGTTGAAGAGTAGGTCTTGCAAGGGTGGTCGAGGCATGATGATGTGTGATTCGGAAGCCTAACGTGAAGGT
>JBDKJU010000183.1:0-3169 GCA_039796435.1 Pseudomonadota bacterium
GCCACGGTCTTGCCGGTGATCGAATGCCTATGCTCATGAAAAGTGTAAATATCGGCCAGTACCTGACAGGGGTGGAACTCGTCAGTCAGCCCGTTAATCACTGGCACACGCGAGTGCTCGGCAAATTTTTCGATGATACTCTGCGCATAGGTGCGTATCATCACGATGTCCACCATGCGGGTGATGACGCGCGATAAATCTTCTATTGGTTCGCCGCGCGAGATTTGCGAATCTTTGGTGGTGATAAACATGGCCGCCCCGCCGAGCTGATTCATGCCGGCCTCAAAAGACACGCGTGTGCGGGTGGAATTTTTTTCAAACACCATCGCCAAGGTTCGGTCACGCAAGGGATGGTAGAGCTCGTAACGCTTGAAACGGTCTTTAATGATTTTGGTGCGTTTGAACAGATACTCGTACTGCTCTAGGGTGAAGTCACTGAAACGCAGAAAGTGTTTGATGCTCATTGTCTTGACAGCCAAATGACGATATTAGCACATTGTAATGGGCAGATTTTGGCTGTTTACAGCCACCGCAGAGGGGTTATTTCCACCATGTTTTTTTCATTCGAAAAAGACAGCATACCTTCCTGTATGGTCGCTTGCAAATTCATTGTGCGCTCGGCCAAAGTCGCCAGTGCCTGGCTTTGCGGAGCCTCAAGCACGCATACTTGTAAGTTTTGACAACGCTTTAGCTTGCTCTCTAAGCCTTTCCACCACACTTGCGCGGCATGGTGAAAGGCATACACCAGCACGCGCTCGCTTTTGCCACAGGCTTTGATGATGGGGCGTTCGTCTGGCTGCCCCACTTCCACCCACACACGACTGGCGCCGGTGTAGTCACGCAACCACACATCGGGCTCGTCAGGATTGGACAGCCCTGCGCCAAATTGCCATTGTCCATCGCCGCCACACCGCGTGTTCAGCTCGTGCGCATTCAAGGCCAAGGCCACCAGACGCACCATCATGCGTTCATCGGTCTCACTGGGGTGACGCGCCAAGGTGAGTTGGTGTTCAGCATAGTAGCCGTGGTCGATGTCGGCTATGTGAAGTGTGGCTTTGTAGATGGTGGATTTCAGTGCCATGTGTTGTCTTCAGTCGCGACACGCCTTACTCAGCCTGAATGCCCGCCGCGGCCACGACTTTGCCCCATTTTTCCACTTCATTGGCAATGACAGTGGCAAAGGCCTCGGGTGAACCACCTTGGAGTTGTATGCCCGAGGCGGCGAGCTTGCTCTTGACCTCTTCGTTTTGCAAGGCCGCATTGATCAGGGCGTTCAATTTCTGGATAATTGGTTTGGGGGTTTTGGCGGGCGCCAGAAAGCCGCCCCAGGTGCTGGCCTCGTAGCCTTTTAATGCTGCTTCTGCAACGGTGGGCACTTCGGGCAAAGCTGGTGAACGAGTGGCCGTGGTGACTGCCAGGGCGCGTACATTGCCTGCCTTGACATGTGATTGAATGGCAGCCAAGGTGTCAAATATCATGGCGGTGCGTCCGGCCAGTAGATCAGGGTGTGCCGCCGAACTGCCCTTGTAGGGCACATGCTGCATCTTCGTGCTGCTCATGCTCATGAACAGCTCTGCCGCCATGTGCAGAGAACTGCCCGTGCCGCTGGAGGCAAAGTTTGCCGTGCTCGGGTTTTGCTTGATCCAAGTAATGAGCTCAGGCACATTTTTGGCGGGCACTGCAGGATTGACGGCCAGCACCAGGGGCACCACATGAGTGTAGACAATGGGTTCAAAGTCCCTGATGGGGTCCCAGCCGAGATTTTTATAGAGAAACTTATTGGTGGCATGGCTTGATGCCACGATCACTATGGTGTGTCCGTCAGGCGGGCTTTTGGCGGCCAAATCCGTGCCTAAATTATTGGCCGCTCCCGGCTTGTTGTCGACGATGACGGTTTGGCCCAAGGGCCCGGAAATTTTCTCGGCCACCACGCGAGCAATGATGTCTATGGCTCCGCCAGTGGTGGCGGGGACAATGATTTTCACCGGCTTGCTGGGGTAGTTCTGAGCAAACACAGGAACAAGACACAGAATGCCTGAAACGGCAATTGTCAGCGAGCGAAGAAGGTTCATGGTGGCTAGTGAAGGGCAAATAAGGGATGGGTGCCCACCATTTTAGGTGAGTAGGTAAGTGAAGTTTTTTTTGTGGAGGAAGCGGAAAAAGAGGGGAGCAGTTTGTGTTGCTGTTTTTTTATTTTCGCCAATATTTGGCGGAAAGTGTGAGATTCGAACTCACGAACGCCTTGCGACGTCGACAGTTTTCAAGACTGTTGCATTCAACCGCTCTGCCAACTTTCCGGGGTACTGCTTCACAACAACTGCATCACACGCGCCAACGATGAAAACTGTCGCGCCAGTTTTAGCCTCGACAAACTTGACTGTGTCAAGTAGAGTCTCGTCTAGGGCTAAAGCCCCAAGACTGTTGCACGACTAGGCCACATCGCCACTCTGCCAAATTCCGGGGTACTGCTTCACAACAACTGCATCACATGCGTCAACGATGAAAACTGTCGCGCCAGTTTTAGCCTCGACAAACTTGACTGTGTCAAGTAGAGTCTCGTCTAGGGCTAAAGCCCCAAGACTGTTGCACGACTTGGTCACATCGCCGTACTGCCAAATTCCGGGGTACTGCTTCACAACAACTGCATCACAGCGCCAACGATGAAAACTGCTTCGTTGCTTCTATGTTGCTTGTGCTTAACCGAGAATTATAGCGAAAAGACCTCTTTGACCAGTTGCCGCTATGGCTTAAAGCCCCGCTGAATGCATCACCAGTTTCACCACGGTGCGCAAAATCAAAATAAAGCACAGTGCCGCAAACAGCCCCGCAACAATGTAGTGCACAGGTTTGATGTCGGGGGCGAGGGCCAACAAGGATTTTTTGCGTATGCCCACAAAGGAGCACAGCACCACTATTAAGGCGCGTAAAAACTTCATTTAGTGGATTTTAGTGCAATGCAATAAAATGGCGGGTTAAGCAAAATATTCATGACTTCTCCCAAAATACGAAACATCGCCATCATTGCCCACGTGGACCATGGCAAAACCACCCTTGTTGATTGTCTGCTCAAACAGGCAGGTACATTTGCTGCGCATGAAAAAGTCTCTGAGCGCATCATGGACTCCAATGACATAGAAAAAGAACGCGGCATCACCATCTTGGCCAAGAA
>JBDKJU010000184.1:0-3639 GCA_039796435.1 Pseudomonadota bacterium
GGCTCATTGGCTTTTTGGTGATGTCGGCGATGAGCTTTTTTGCTTATCAACAATATGATTTAGCGCAAAAAGCGGGAGCTGCCGCCGATATCGATGACCAAATATTGAGCGGAGAAGCCCCAATGGATGCCTATTTTGATAAGGGGTTTAAGCTTTGGCTGCAGCAAAAAGGGCAAGGTTTAGACTAAACATGCGCTTTTTTTGCCTACTGTACCTGCTTTTTGCGTTCAATGGGTCTGCCTTGGCGGCAGGCTTTGACAGCCTGCCCGCGAATGAGCAAAAGATATTGGCCCCTTTGGCCAATGATTGGGACAAATTGCCCAAGGTGCAGCAGGAAAAATGGCAACGTCTGGCCAAACGTTACCCCAGCTTACAGCCAGGCGAGAAGGCCCGTTTTGACGAACGCATGCAGGGTTGGAACAAGCTAAAACCTGAGGACCGCCGCGCTGCACGTGAGCAATTTTTAGAAATGAAGCCTAATCTGCCTCCCGAGCAGCGTAAAGAGGCTTTGCGCAAACAGTGGGAAAGTTATCAGAAATTGTCCCCTGAAAAACAGGCAGAGTACCGAGCCAAAGCCGAAGCACGCCAGATGCAGATGCAACGTCCAGCTCGGCAGCCATAAATTGCCGCTGCTGTGTGGTTGCCGCTCAGGGCCACACAGTATCTGAAACCATAGCCCACCCGGTACACTGTGGTACCGTTAAATGAGTATGATGAACCTGCGCCCCGTTTTTATCCTCGTCTCCGTTTTCGCCAGCATCTTGGCCTTGCCAGTGGCTCAGGTTGTGGCGGCTCCTAAAAATGTGACCCCTGCAGAACGAGCCATGCTGCCCGATTACTGCAACCACACACAGAACTACGAGAGCATCGCCAACCCCTCCCCCAAGGCCAAATACTGGCTGAGTAAATTGGGCGATGATCTGTGGCACATCCATCACTACTGCAATTCGCACGTGCACTGGATGCGCACGCAAAAGCACGGCATGAAAAAACATGAGGTGGACTTCGAGTTGTCGCAGGTGATCAACGAGATACGTTACATGTTGCTCAATGCAGCGCCCACGTTTGTGTTGCGGCCAGAGATGAACCACCGCTCGGGTCAGGCTGCCTTGCGCCTGAAACAATACACCGATGCCCGTATGTTTTTTGAAAATGCAATCAAAGACAAAAACGATTACTGGCCTTCGTACATAGAATTGGCTGATCTATATTTGTTGCAAGACAACGTTGCCGCAGCCAAGCAGGTCATGCAACTTGCGGATCAGATTTTGCCGCAAGACCATCCCAGAGTGATCAAGCTTAAAAAAGACCTTAAGCTTTGAGTTGCGTCAGTTGAGCGAGTGGCCAACGTGGCCGTATGTCCACGCGATAGTCGCACTGCCCCTCTTTCGGCATACGCAGGCCACCCGCCAAGGCGATCATGGCGGCGTTGTCAGTGCAATATTCCAAAGGTGGGTAAAACACCGTGATATGGTTTTTTTTTGCCTGCTCGGTGAGCAAGTGACGCAGGTATTGATTGGCGCTGACACCCCCGGCCACCACCAATTGGCGTCGTCCCATGCGCGCACAGGCGGCCAAAGACTTGGCCACCAGCACTTCAACAATGGCGGCTTCAACTGCCGCCGCCAAATCGGGCCTGTCTGCTGGCGCAAGATTTTTGGCTTTCAAGGCCACGGCGGTTTTGAGCCCTGAAAAACTGAAGTCCAAATTTCCATGTCGTTTTAACTCGGCCATGAGTGGACGGGGCAGAGCAATACGCTGGCGGTCGCCCGTTTGGGCCAAGCTCGCCAGCATGGCCCCACCAGGGTAAGGCAGACCAAGGAGCTTGGCAGATTTGTCAAATGCTTCTCCGGCTGCATCATCAAGAGTGTCTCCCAGTAATTGGTATTCGCCAATACCGGCGACATCCATGAGTTGCGTATGGCCGCCCGAGACCAACAAGGCGACGAAGGGAAAGCTGGGCGCGGGGTCTGCAAGTAAAGGCGAGAGCAGATGTCCTTCCAAATGATGCACCCCGAGCACCGGTAAATGCAATCTGGCCGCGAGACCTATGGCGGCGGTGGCTCCGACCAGCAGGCAGCCCGCTAGACCTGGCCCACGAGTGTAGGCCAGACCTTCAAGGTCCTTATAGCCCAGACCTGTCTGTTGCAGCAGACTGTCACACAGCCCCACCCAGCGGTGCAAATGGTCGCGTGCGGCGAGCTCTGGGACCACCCCTCCATACGCGGCATGCAAGGCGATTTGTGAGTGCAGGACATGCCCGATAAGGCCGCGTTCGGCTGACCACAGCGCCACGCCAGTTTCGTCACAGGAGCTTTCAAATGCCAGGGTGAGCATTAGCGTGCAGTAACTGTAGCAGTAACTGTGGCTGTTGGGGCAGCAGCGGTGTTGGGCGTGCGAGTGGTTCCGTCTGTGCCACACACGCGACAGTCGGTTTGACGCTTGAAATGTATCTGATTGAACTCCCCGCCCAGCCCATCCAGCATGAGCAAGCGTCCCACTAAAGGTGAGCCGATGCCAATGATCATCTTCAGGGCTTCCATGGCCTGCAAGGTTCCGATCACGCCGGTGATAGGAGAGAACACGCCCATCACGGCGCAGCGCACTTCTTCAGGCGCGTTATCTTCGGGAAACAGGCAGTGGTAGCAAGGGCTGTCCTCACGACGGGGATCGTACACTGAAATTTGCCCATCAAAGCGGATGCCAGCACCTGACACCAGCGGCACTTTTGCCTGCACACAAGCACGGTTAACGGCGTGTCGGGTAGCGAAATTATCGCAACAGTCAAGCACCAGCGTGATGCCATTGTTTTGCAAGAGCGTGCTCAATTGTGGCTCTGCCAATCTGCTGTGCAGGGCGTGCACGATGACCAGAGGATTGATCTCAGCCAAACGTGCTTGCGCTGAGTGCACCTTGGGCCTGCCTATGTTGCTGGTGCTGTGCAGAACTTGGCGCTGTAGGTTGGTGAGATCGACGTCATCGTCATCCACCAAGGTGAGGCGGCCGACTCCTGCCGCAGCCAAATACAGGGCAGCAGGCGAGCCCAAGCCGCCGGCGCCGACAATGAGCACATGTGCCTGGCTGATGCATTCTTGCCCGCGCACATCTATTTCAGGCAGAAGAATGTGGCGCGAATAGCGCAGTAGGGCTAGGTCGTCCAAGGGGCTTATTTTTGATTGCCAGGTGCGGCCTTGGATGCATCGGCCGTGATCACGGCTTTGGTAGACACGACCACAGGCTTGCCTGTGAGCTTGTTGTAAGCCTGCGCCAATTGATAGTCTTTTTCGAGGTTGCCAGCTTCGAAGTTTTTAAAGCGGTCAGAATTATTGCGCTTGACTACCACATCTTCGTCTTCACCCGCAGGTGTTTTTGTGGGCTTGTTTTTTTCGCTAGCCGCACTGTTCTTTTCGTTGTTGAGGCTGTTGTCGTAGTCTTGCTCGCGGAAACGTTTGCCTATGGCCTCGCCATCAAAGGTGATCTGTTCGACTGTCACATCAGGGTCTATGCCCTTGAGTTGAATCGAGGTGCCCTTGGGGGTGTAGTAGCGTGACGTGGTGAGTTTCAATCCTAGGCCGCCAGAGATGCCCTGTAGGCTTTGCACCGAGCCCTTACCAAAAGTGGTGACTCCCATGAGGGTAG
>JBDKJU010000185.1:0-11105 GCA_039796435.1 Pseudomonadota bacterium
CAGGCCATCGACGGTGAGTTTGGCGGTGGCGGCCGACGCGCCTGAGCAAGCGAGTACGGCAGAGAGACTTAGCACGAGGAGGGTTTTATTTAACAAGGTGTTCATCATATTTCCAATCTAAAAAATGTACATGAGATTAAAGCGCCATTGCTTTTGGGTGTTGGCGCCGACTTCAACAAAAAAACTGCGATTAATCAATCTGAGCATGGGCGTGATCTCGGTGCGGTCAGAGAGGTTGCGCATGCGTCTGGCTTCGACCACCAGCCATGGCTGGGTTTCATCGTAATCAGTTTCATAAAACGAGAAGCCGGCGCGGGCGGACACAAAGTCATGCCTGATGCCCGGGGCGCGGTAAGCGCGCGCAAAGGCGGACAGGTATAGGCGGGTGGTTTCGTGATCCACTTGCAGCCCGGGGGCCAGCATGGTGCGTGAGCCAGAAAAGTCGTTGCCACGCACAGCGCCAATGCCGGTCAGAAGCCAGACATTGGTTTGCGAATGCGGGGCATTCCAGCGTGCCAGCAGACGGGTGTAGGTGGCTTCGGCAAAATCGCGCTGCTTGCTGCCATCATCACTTTTCATATACAGTGCGGACACGCCTACGGCATCACGGGCGGTAAAGGCATAAGTGGAATACAGCTCGCGCCAGTTGGGGCCGAAATCGGCCATGGACATGAAGGTGTCTTTAAAGCCCATGGGGCCCGCCGACACTCCGGCCGACATGAGCAAGCCTGCCAAGGTGGCAGTCAAACGGTAATTCATACGGTTCTCCAGAAAATAAAGGTAAAAAAAGCTTGGGCAGGGCTGATCAAATCCGCTCGCATCGAATTGGTCAAAACGGCTTGCGTTTGGATCGCGTTTGGTCGCATTTGGATCGCGTTTGGCCTTCGACTGGCCTGTCGCGAGCATCGCCGAATGACTCAGGCCGAGCTAAACGGGCAAGTAATGACGCGAACAGAGCGTTTGATCAGCGCTTCTCTTATTTTTTTTTTAGACTGTTTTTGGAGGCGGAGTGGGGGTGTCAGGCGGGCGGGTGCCCAGCGGCAAACGCTCGCTAAAGGTGTGCGCGGCGAGAAGTGTGTGCCACTGGGGCGGGGTGTCGGTCAAACAATAAGTGCACTGCGAAAAATCACAAAAAGCTTGCAGAGAGCAGGCGCTGTCATCCTGGGTCTGTGGGGACTGATCTGCCTTGGCAAGGGGGGGTTCCGTGCCCGAGACTTGACTGCTGATTTGTCCGTTTACGGCACAATGCATGGCGCAGGCTTGCGCCGTGGCTGCCAGCACAGTGGTGCAGATAATCAAATACATCACCAAGTAACGACGCATCATGTTCACGCTAAGTCTCTTGCTTTCGGGGAAGGGGCTGAGGAAAAATACAAAACCCATGCTGACCTGGTTCATAGAGGGTTGAATACGAAAAAAGTTTCATCGGGGTGGACATAGGGGCCATGATCATTATCAGTGGCTCGAAACAAGTGTCTGCAGCGCACCCAGGGCTTGCAGGGCCGCCCGTCGTCCTGAGTGCGCCCACTGCGTCAGGGGGTCGTCAGCTTCGACATTTATCGCCATGTCGGGCCGAATCACCACATCGGCCTGTTTTGCGGCATGGGTGCGCAAATGCAGCAAAGCGATATGAAACGCTTGCAAAAAACTTCCCCACGGGGTGCGCACTCTTGCCTCTTGCGGTTCATAAGCAACGTCAACAGCCACTACCCGCTCGGCGCCCAGAGCTCTGGCAATTGCCACCGGCAGGGGGGCGCTCACGGCGCAGTCAACCAATACTTTACGCTGCCCTTGCCAAAGCACGGTCGGGGGGCTCATCCAGCCCGCAATAGCGGTGGAGGCTTCGAGCGCAGTGGCCAAATGCCCCTGTCCGATGGCGAGGGCTTCACCACTGTCCAGGTCCGTGGCCACTGCAACAAAGCGTCGCGGCATGGCGGCAAAAGTCATCTGGCGCATAGACTCTGGTAACCAGCGGCGCATGGCCGGTGTCTGCATGCCCAGCCAACGTTCGGAGTCCGGAAGTTTCAAGTCGGTAAAGCCTGGCATGGCTTGGTCGTCCACTTTACGCGCCAGCGCTTCGATTGCATCTGCGCTCAGTCCTGCTGCCCAAGCCCCGCCAATGACGGCGCCGGCGCTGCACCCGACAATCAGATCGGGTGCCAGTCCATGTTGCTCCAACACCTGCAGCACACCGATATGTGCCAGTCCGCGCATACAACCACTGCCCAGCACCAAGGCCCAGGACGCCTTGCGGTAGGTGGCGGGCGCAAGGGTTGTATGCTCTTGCCTGTCATTGAATGTGACGCAGGCGGCGAGCTGCATGACGAGCAGACTCATGCCCAAAAGCCGCCACCGTGTGGTCAGTGTCATGTGTCAGTCGCAGCCTTACTTTTGTGTTTCGATTTCGCTGACCCAGTATTTGCCGCCTTCGCTGGTGGCGCGAAAGTTGAGCTTGTCACCCACTTTAAATTTATCCAACGCGATACCGGCCTTGACCTGAAACACCATGGTCATGCCGGGCATGTCCAGATTTTTGATGGGGCCATGCTTCAATGTCAGCTTGCCGGCATCGGCGTCGATCTTGCGAATCTCCGCCACTGACCAGGCTGTGTCGCTTACGGCCACGCTGCTGCTCGCGGGTTTATCGCTTTGTGCCGGCGCGCCTTGTGCGCCTGTGTCAGCAGCAGTGGTCAACAGCACGGTGGCGGCGATGAGGGCGAAAAAAGTGGATTTCATATGGTGCTTTCAAAAAAATGAATTTAAAAAAAATGATGCATGTTTCGACAGGCTCGGCATGAACGAAAGTGGGCTCAACGCCAACAAAGGTGGCGCGACACGCACGAGGTTAAGCAACGCGCCCATAAATGCGTCAGTGTTTGTGCTCTGCCTTGGCGGCCATGACGGTGATCTTGCCGCGCATGCCGGCCTGATAATGACCTGCGATCAAGCAGGCAAAATCAAACTCGCCGGCACGATTAAAGTGCCAAATGATTTCTCCTGTCTGGCCCGGCGTCACGTGTGCCATGTAGGGTTCGTCGTGTTCCATGCCGGGGTGTTGCAACATCATTTCTGCATGGGCATCGAGCACGGCTTTGGTGCCCAACACCAGCTCATGCATGATCTTGCCCGTGTTGGTGATCTTCAAGCGCACCGTGTCGCCCTGCTTCACCTGTAGGCGGTCGGGGCTGAAACGCATGGCATCACTCATGTTGATGGAAATGGTGTGCTGCACCTTCTTTGCCTCGCCGGCCATGCCCCAGGCAGTTTGCTCCAACTTCGGCGCCTCTGATTTTTTTGCATGCGCATCACCACCATGGGCCAGGGCAAACTGCGGGAGCGTACACATAAATGCACTTCCGACCAGCATTGCCTTGAGTATTGCTTTATTCATGTTCTGTCCTTAAATAGAAAAACAAAATTAATGGCCCCGATGCCCGGCAGCGGGTTTTCTGACTTTCACTGCTACTTCTGCCACAGGCCGTGGGGTTGGATTATTTAAGCCCGCGACCCCGCCTTGATTGAGTTGTTCTGCCCTAAAACGTGTTGGCTCGGGCAGCACACCCTCAAACTCAAACGCCGATGTACCGGGTTGCTGCGCGTACCAGCCCGGGTCTTTATAGTCCCCGGGCGCTTGGTGTTTGCGCACCTTCAGCACGCTGAACATGCCGCCCATGCCAATGGCCCCAAAAGGGCCTTCTCCTGTCATCATGGGGGCGGTGTTGTCAGGCAAGGGCATCTCCATCTCTGTCATGTCGTGCATGCCTCGCTCACCCATGACCATGTAGTCGGGGATGACTTGCGTGATTTTTTTCACCACCTCGCGGTGGTCTACGCCAATCATGGTGGGCACATCATGGCCCATGGCGTTCATGGTGTGGTGGCTCTTATGGCAGTGGAAAGCCCAATCACCTTCTTCATCGGCAATGAACTCTATCTGACGCATCTGCCCCACCGCAATGTCGGTGGTGATCTCAGGCCAACGTGCCGACTTGGGCACGGGGCCGCCATCAGTGCCGGTGACTTCAAATTCATGTCCATGCAGATGAATGGGGTGGTTGGTCATGGTGAGGTTGCCGATACGTATGCGCACCTTGTCGTGTTGACGCGCCACCAGAGGGTCTATGCCCGGGTAGATGCGGCTGTTCCACGACCATAAATTAAAGTCAGTCATGGTCATGATCTTGGGGGTGTGGCTGCCGGGTTCGATGTCGTAGGCGTTAAGTAAAAAGCAAAAGTCGCGCTGCACCTCATCGATCAATGGGTGTTTGGTTCTGGGGTGGGTCACCCAGAAACCCATCATCCCCATGGCCATTTGCACCATCTCATCGGCATGCGGGTGGTACATGAAGGTGCCCGGGCGACGGGCGACAAATTCATAGACATAAGTCTTGCCCGGCGGGATGGCCTTTTGATTGAGCCCTGTGACGCCATCCATGCCATTGGGCAGACGTTGCCCATGCCAATGGACGCTGGTGATTTCGGGCAACTTGTTGGTGACGAAGAGACGCACACGGTCGCCCTCTACCACCTCGATGGTGGGGCCCGGAGACTGGCCGTTGTAGCCCCACAAATGTGCCTTCATGCCAGGGGTCATTTCCCGCACCACGGGCTCGGCCACCAAGTGAAACTCCTTCACGCCCTGATTCATGCGCCAGGGCAAGGTCCAACCGTTTAAGGTCACCACCGCTTGATAAGGTCTGCCGCTGTGGGGCATAAGGGGCGGCATGGTGTCGGCCTTGGTTTGTATGACGGGCTCTGGCAAAGCGGCCATGGCCACCTTGCTCACCGATGCGGCTGCCAAAGTGGCGCCGCCAGCGAGAGCAAAAAAATGTCTGCGTGTAGTATTGGGTTGCATGTTTAGTGCCCTCCCTCTTTAGTGTCGTTGCTTTTACTCATGCCCACAAGGCTGATGCCCGGGCGTCCCAAAATGCTGGCCGCCAGCGCTGAGTCTGCGAGCCAAAACTGCTGCTCGGCCTTGATGGCAGCTTGTATCGAGGCGATCTGCACACGGCTGTCTGCCAGAAGCTCGAACACACCAATCAGCATGCCGTTGTAGCGCAGTACATTTTCTTCACTGATGAGTTTGCGCAAAGGCAGCACTTCGTCGCGGTAGTGTCGGGCTATGTCATGGGCCGTGCGATAAGCGCTGTAGGCTTCGCGCAAATGTGACGCAGCAGCGCGCTGAGTGGCCTCATGTTGATGCAAGGCCGCAAGTGCTTTGGCTTTTAAGGCCTGGCGGGCTAAGTCACCACTGTCAAACAGGGGCAAACGCACGCTTATATCAACGCCACGCGATCGGGTTTTGCCCGCCTCGGCGAACTCAGTGTTGCGGATAGCGGCCAACTCAATATCAGTCAATGTGGACCACATACCCAAGCCCTGATCAGACAGCGCAGCCTTAAGTACTGCCGCTGAAAGCTGATTGTCCAAACGCTCACTGCTGGCGCTGGCACTCACTGTCTGTGGGCTTTTGATCGTAACAGGCAGGTCGGGCAGACGCTCCGGTAATTGCAATTGACCGCTTTGCGCTGCATTCATACCCAGCAAACGAATCAATTGTTCACGCGTGGAGATGGCCAGATACTCGGCTTGCGCAAGCTCTGTCGTGGCATCAGCGTAGTAGGCTTGTTGGCGTGCCCGCTGGAGTTTGCTGAAGTTACCCACCTGCTGCATGCGTTTGGCCAGCTCGGCGCTGGCCTCTGCCGAGACCTGTATTTGTTTGGCAAAGTGCAGGCTTTGTTTGGCAGCGACTGCATTGATCCAAGCCTGCCGCACCGCATTGACTTTATCCACAATCGCCAGTGCCAACTGATGCCGCGCCACCTCTATTTGTGCGCTGGCTCCCTGTTGCCTTTGCGGCAGGCTCAACAAATCAAACAAGCCCAGCGACAACATGCGCCCAAGGTCAAGCACGTGCAGATTCAACAAGCGCTCAAACCCAAACACCGGATTGGCTATGCGCCCGCTTTGCGCCGCCCGCGCCATGTCGGCCCAGGCCGTGGCCAGCATGGCCTGCACCTCTGGTGAGTGCGCCAGCGCCAACACCACCGCCGCCTCTTTATCAAGTGGCTTGTGCAAAAGTTGATCTAGTGATTGTTGTCCTGCTGCGGCATCAGGGGCAGCACTGTGCAGACGCACACCATCGGCACTGACGCTGCGAGTGGCTCGGTTCACTTCGGCCAATTGCTCTTTAAAGTCCAAAGTGCTACAAGCTGAAAAAATCAAGCCCGACAGCAAGAGCAGCATATTATTGTTAGTGCGCATGGGGCACCTTGCGCTCGGGGTTAGGTAGCGTGTTGAGCAGAGGTATGCGCTCTGAAGTATTTGGGGTACTAGGGGTGCTTGGGGTGCTTGGGGTGCTTGGGGTGCTTGGGATATTTTGGCTATCTTGGGGGGCACGAGGCTCTTGCGCCTCCTTGAGATAGGCACGCCAACCGCCCACTTGTGCGACAGTTAAATTGCTCAAGCGCCATGACTTCACTTCCCAATCTTTAGATGTTTGGTAGCGTTCAAACGTCGATTGGTAAACGAGCAAAGGGGGATTTGCCCATGCCCAGTTAATACTCAGAGCGTAGAGAGCAAGAGCAGGCAAGAGCGAAGAGGCGCACGGCAATGCGCCTGATGTTGCAGTATTCATGTTGTCCTCAAAAAAAGTTAGGCAAGCAAATGGCTTGCGGAAATTTTTAAATGAGGTCTTGTCTGGGCGGTCGCTCTAGCGTGTGAGGAATAAAAATGTGTGCGCTGTAACGGTAATGGCTGTCAAAAACCGCAGGCAGTGCCAAAGCCCCAAACACCGCATCGTGATGCAAGACGGCCGTGCCATAGCAACACAGTGCGCAGGCACTGCATTTACCACTCTTGCCACCCTGATCACTTGTGTTGCCTTGCTTTTTAGTGAGCTCATGTCCTGGGCAGGGAGATTGCATCTGCATGGCAAGATCTGCCTCACTAGCATCCGATTCCAGCTGTGTGGCAGTGTGCATAACGGTCTGCGCAGAGACCATGGCTGAGTGAGCACTGGCGCAATTGAGCATGAGCGCGGCTGCGATGCCTTGCACAGGCAAGGTCAGCAACAAGAGATACGCAGCGAAGCGGCAAAGCATGCTCATGCTGGAAAGTATAGCGCAATGTCTGCCTCGCCCAAGGTGTAAACGATTGGCCTCCGCTCTAAAAAAACTTTGGGATTGAACATTCGAGCCTTGGCCCAAGCCAGTCATAGAAGTGACCCGCGATGAGGACTTACCGCAGAGCGCACAGTAAGTGTTGTGGCTATTTGTACTACAATTTTTCTTTTGTATGACTCAGTCACCATGTCAGCCATTGCCGACAAATCCTTCAATGTTCGCTTGCCAGTAGAAATATCTAGTCAACTTCAGCAGTTGGTGCATACTACTGGTCGTAGCAAAAGCTTCCATGCTGTGGCCGCCTTACGCAGTTATTTGGACACTCAGGCTTGGCAAATACAAGACATCAAAGAGGGCATAGCTGAGGCTGATGCTGGTGAATTTGCCAGCGATGAGGAAGTGCAACTGTTTCTGAATAAATATGAGCGATGAGCGAACAAAATTTGCCCATACGCTGGACTAAAAATGCTCTGGCAAGTGCGCAAGCGATTGATGCCTTTATTGCACAAGACAGCCCCACGCAAGCAATAAACTTTGTTGCAGAATTAAAAGATAAGATTAGCCTTTTGAGGCGTTTTCCTCACATGGGCAAAGATGGCCGCATCAATGGCACTCGCGAACTGACATTACACGAAAAGTACTATGTCGTCTATAGGGTGCGACAAGGCGCTGTGGAGATCATACGCTTGCGGCATGTGGCGCAAAAATCCGCTGCCTTGGGTGGTCGAGCGTAAAAGCTAAACTTCCGCTTTTGCTTTATTCACCGAAAGCGCGCATGAAATTTCGTTTTCCCATCGTCATCATTGACGAAGACTTCCGTTCCGAGAACACTTCCGGCTTAGGCATTCGCGCCTTGGCCCAAGCCATAGAGGAAGAGGGGTTTGAAGTCATCGGGGTGACCAGTTATGGGGATTTGTCACAGTTTGCCCAGCAACAGTCGCGTGCCTCGGCCTTCATCTTGTCGATTGACGATGAAGAGTTCACCCCCGGACCCGAGCTTGACCCGGCGGTGCTCAATCTGCGCCGCTTCATTGAAGAGATACGCTTTAAAAACGCCGAGATCCCCATCTACCTATACGGCGAAACCAAGACCTCGCAGCACATCCCCAACGACATACTGCGCGAGCTGCACGGCTTCATCCACATGTTTGAAGACACGCCGGAGTTTGTGGCGCGCCACATCATTCGTGAGGCCAAGAGCTACCTGAACTCCCTCGCTCCGCCGTTCTTCCGCGAGCTGGTGGAATACGCCAAGGACGGCTCTTACTCTTGGCACTGCCCGGGGCACTCTGGGGGGGTGGCGTTTTTAAAGTCGCCCATCGGACAGATGTTCCATCAGTTTTTTGGTGAAAACATGCTGCGTGCAGACGTGTGCAATGCCGTGGAAGAACTCGGACAATTGCTCGACCACACCGGCCCCATTGCCGAAAGTGAGCGCAACGCGGCGCGCATTTTCAACGCCGACCATTGTTTCTTTGTGACCAATGGCACCTCGACCTCAAACAAGATTGTCTGGCACGCCAATATTGCGCAGGACGACATTGTGATTGTCGATCGCAACTGCCACAAGTCCATATTGCACGCCATCACCATCACTGGCGCCATCCCTGTGTTTCTCATGCCCACGCGCAACCACTTGGGCATTATCGGGCCTATTTCAAAACAGGCGTTTACCCCCGAACATATCAATGCCTTGATTGAAGCCAACCCCTTCGCCCGCGCCGTCAAGGACAAAAAACCACGCATCCTCACCATCACCCAGTCTACCTATGACGGCCTGCTCTACAACGTGGAGGTGATCAAGCAGCAACTGGGCAGCATGATAGACAACCTGCATTTTGATGAGGCTTGGCTACCGCATGCGACCTTTCACGACTACTACAAAAACATGCACGCCATTGGCAAAGACCGCCCGCGCAGCAAGGATGCCATGGTCTATGCCACCCACTCTACGCACAAGCTGCTGGCGGGCATCTCGCAAGCCTCGCAGATCATCGTGCAAGAGTCCGAGACCCGCAAACTTGACACCCATCTATTCAACGAAGCCTATTTGATCCACACCTCGACCAGCCCGCAATACGCCATTATCGCCAGCTGTGACGTGGCCGCGGCGATGATGGAGCCCCCCGGTGGCACTGCCTTGGTAGAAGAGAGCATCACCGAGGCCTTGGAGTTTCGCCGCGCCATGCGCAAGGTTGATGCCGAATACGGTGACGACTGGTGGTTCAAGGTCTGGGGGCCAGACGATCTGCCCGAGCAGGGCATCGGTGGGCAGGCCGACTGGATGCTTGCCCCCAACGCCGAGTGGCACGGTTTTAAAGGGGTGGAGCTGGGTTTCAACATGCTTGACCCTATTAAGGCCACCGTGGTCACCCCCGGGCTTGATGTCTCGGGTAAGTTTGCCGAGCAGGGCATCCCCGCCTCCATCGTCACCAAATATCTGGCCGAGCATGGGGTGATTGTCGAAAAGACCGGACTGTACTCCTTCTTCATCATGTTCACCATCGGCATCACCAAAGGTCGCTGGAACACTCTGCTCACCGCTTTGCAGCAGTTCAAAGACGATTACGACAAAAATATTCCCATGTGGCGCAGCATGCCAGAGTTCTGCGCCAAAGAACGCAAATATGAGCGTGTCGGCCTGCGTGATTTGTGTCAGCAAATCCACGACATGTACCGCAAAAACGATGTGGCACGGGTGACCACAGAGATGTATCTGTCGAGCATGCAACCGGCCATGAAGCCCTCTGAGGCCTTTGCCAAAATGGCGCATCGCGAGCTTGACCGTGTGCCCGTGGATCAACTCGAGGGTCGCGCCACTGCCGTGCTGCTGACGCCTTATCCGCCCGGTATTCCTCTGCTGATTCCGGGGGAGTGTTTCAACAAAATCATTATCGATTATCTGAAATTTGCCGAGCGCTTTAACAAGCAATTCCCCGGCTTTGATACCGACATTCACGGACTGGTGGAAGTGCAAGGAGAATATTATGTGGACTGTGTGCGTGCGTAGCGTTTGTACGTTTTTGCTTGTTTGTGCGAGCCTCACCGCCTTGGCGCAATCTGACCGCGCCCGCGAAGCGCGATGGCGTGCCGAAGTCGAGCCCACCCTGGTGGTGGGTGAAGGACTCACCCTCAACGCCGCCGGAGAAGATTTTTTTGCCATCTGGACAGAGTCCGACAGCAGCCGCAAAAACCCCAAGGCCTTGGTGCTCGTGCATGGCGTCGGGGTGCACCCAGACTTCGGTCTGGTGGGGCAGCTACGCACCCTGCTGCATGATGCGGGCTACAGCACCTTGTCGCTGCAAATGCCGGTGCTGGCCAAAGAGGTCAGTGACGGCAATGCCTACACCGTCACCTTCACGCAAAGCACTGCGCGCATCGCAGCGGCTGCACAATGGCTCAGAAATAAAGGCTATGCACAACCGGTGCTGATCACCCACAGCATGGGTGCGTGGATGGGCAATGTGTATTTTCAACGCACGCCAAACGCAGACTACGCACGCTGGGTGTGCATTGGCATCACCGGCAGCATTGGCAGCTTGGGCAATAACCACCCCAGAGTATTGGACTTGAGCGGCAGTGAGGACTTCCCCGTCACCATGGATGCTGCATGGCTGCGGCGCATGAAACTCTGGTTCCTACCCGGCTCGGAAACCATGGTGGTGGACGGCGCCAACCATTACTTTGCGGGCAAGGAAAAACAAGCAGCCACCGTCATCGACGCCTTTCTCAAAAAATGAATGCCCCTTCGGCTTGGGTTATGCAGCATGTCCATTTGCTCAAGCCAGAGTCAAGCATTCTCGACCTGGCCTGCGGCACCGGCCGCCACGCACTGCCCTTGGCCCATTTAGGACACAGGCTCACCGCTGTTGATAAATCCTCTATCGCACTGGCGGCTTTTCATCACCCCAACATCGTCCACGCCTGCCATGACCTGGAGACAGCGGCATGGCCCTTGACCGGGCAAAGCTTCGATGCCCT
>JBDKJU010000186.1:0-4211 GCA_039796435.1 Pseudomonadota bacterium
TTACAGAGCGAGTGGCAAGTGGCCAATGCGAACAGTGCACACAATGCAAGCAAACTCGCCACCACTACCCTCGGCGAATTTCGTCAAGCCACCGAGGCGCGCGCAATCTTTGACAGCCACAGTGACTTCCACGACATCGCCCTCATCGCCACCACCTCTGGCACCACGGGCAAACCCAAGGCCGTCGTACACACCCACGGCGACCTGCTCGCCGCCTGCGAGTGTTGGCCGCGCCACGTCTTACTGGCCACCCACTGTGATCTCGTCTGCGGCACCCCGCCCCTCGCCTTCACCTTTGGGCTGGGCGGTCTCCTGCTCTTTCCCATGTGGGCAGGCGCCGCTGTCTACTTGCCTGACCGTGCTTTGAATCCAGAAGCGGTGGCGCAAGTCTTCACCACCCACAAGCCCACGATTTTCTACACCTCCCCCACTTTTTACCGTCAGTTGTTGACACAGGTCCCTACGCTCAGCGTCGACAGCCTCAAGCGTTGCGTCAGCGCGGGCGAGGCCCTACCAGAGAGCACGCGTCAGGCTTGGTTGGACAAAACCGGTTTGACCCTCATCGACGGCATCGGCGCCACCGAGATGTTCCACATCTTCATTTCCTCAAGTGCAGATGCCAACACCACCCACACACCACACAGGCCAGGGGCTCTGGGCAAAGTCGTGCCTGGCTATCGCGCCAAAGTTGTTGACGCAGCGGGCAATGAAGTCGGCCCTGGTGTCATTGGTCGTCTCGCCGTGCAAGGCCCCACGGGCTGCCAATACTTCCGTGACCCACGACAAAGCAATTACGTGCAGGGCGGTTGGAATTTTCCGGGCGATGCCTTCAGTCAAGATGCCGAGGGTTATTTTTATTTTCACGCCCGCGCCGACGACATGATCATCACCGGTGGGTACAACGTTGGCGGCCCTGAGGTTGAAGACTGTTTGCTGCTCCACCCCGCAGTGGCCGAATGCGGCGTGGTGGGCAAGCCCGATGCCGAACGTGGCATGATTATCAAGGCCTTTGTGGTTTTAAAGACCGACTGTCAGACAAGCGTCGACGAGCTGCAACACCATGTCAAGAACGCCCTCGCACCTTACAAGTATCCACGCGAAATCGAGTTTGTCGCCAAACTCCCACGCACCGAAACCGGCAAGCTGCAACGCTTCGCGCTGCGCCAGCCTGCCTCCGCACCCGCCACACCTAGCACACCCACCACCTCTCCACACCCCCGCCTGGAACCCGCGGGCTGGGCCAAACCCAAGGGTTACGCCAACGGCGTGCTTGCCCACGGCAAACAAATCTATGTGGGGGGGCAAATCGGCTGGAACGCGGCACAAGTATTCGAAAGCGATGACTTCATCGCACAGACAAAGCAGGCACTCTTGAACATCAAGGCCCTCCTCGCCGAGGCTCAGGCCGGCCCCGAGCATATTGTGCGCATGACCTGGTACATCATCGATCGCACCGAATACCTCGCCAGACAAAAAGAGCTTGGCGCGGCCTATCGCGAGGTCATGAGCAGACACTACCCGGCCATGAGCTGCGTGGTGGTGGCCGGGCTCATTGAGACGCGCGCCAAAGTGGAGATAGAGGTCACTGCTGTGGTATGAACTTGTTCGTGCAGATGCCTTGAAGGCAAAGCGGGCACTTATAATCCTGCTTTAAATCAATTTACTGTCGAATGAGCGACCACTCCATCATTCCACATTTGGCGGCGCCTGAAGACCATGTTCATCTGAACCGGCTCCGCGAAATCCCCTACAACTACACTTCGTTTTCCGACCGCGAAATAGTCATGCGTCTGCTGGGTGAGGGGGCTTGGGATGCCTTGAACTTTCTGCGTGCAGAGCGCCGCACTGGCCGCTCTGCCAATATGTTGTTCGAGATTCTGGGCGATATCTGGGTGGTCGAGCGCAACCCTTACCTGGAAGATGATCTGCTTGACAACCCCAAGCGTCGCGTCGCCTTGATCGATGCCCTACACCACCGCATGGGTGAAATACGCAAGCGTCAGGAATTCGTTGAAGGTGAACTGGGGCAAATCAAAAAAGCCAAAGAGGAGTTTTTGTTTGGCCGTGCCGAGGCCGCCATTGCCCGCTTTGCTCAGGCCTTTCACGACACTTATGAGCTGCGCAAAGAGGCAGGCAAACGTTTTGCCCGCCACACCAAAAAAGACAATATCTGCTTTGACGGACTGGCGCGCGTCTCTCATGTCACCGATGCCACCGACTGGCGCGTGGAGTATCCCTTTGTGGTGCTTAACCCTGACAACGAGGCGCAAATTGCGCCCTTGGTGCGTGAGTGCATCGCCTTGGGGCTCACCATCATTCCACGTGGAGGTGGCACGGGCTACACCGGTGGGGCAGTGCCGCTAAGCAAACGCGCTGCCGTCATCAACACGGAAAAGCTCGAACAACACAGCCTGCCTGAATTGCGCCAGTTGCCTTGCGATATGTCTCATCATGCGGCAGGCGTGGCACTGAGCATGCACACCATTGATTGCGCTGCCGGCGTGGTCACCCGCCGAGCCATGGAAGCCGCCGAACAAGCTGGTCTGGTCTGGGCCTGTGACCCCACCAGCGCCGACGCTTCCTGCATCGGCGGCAACATCGCCATGAATGCTGGCGGTAAAAAGGCGGTGTTGTGGGGCACCGCCCTTGATAATCTGGTGATGTGGCGCATGGTCACACCGCAGGGGCAATGGATGGAGGTCACCCGTTTAGACCACAACGGCGGCAAAATTCATGACGCAGAATTCGCCACATTTGAAATCCGTGTGTACGAGGGCGACCCTGGTCATGCCAGCAAAGAGATCTCGCGTGAGGTTTTAAAAATCAAAGGCGAGAGCTTCCGCAAAGCTGGTCTGGGTAAAGATGTGACCGATAAATTTTTATCTGGTCTGCCGGGGATACAAAAGGAAGGCTGTGACGGCCTCATCACCCACTCGCGTTGGATTCTGCACAAAATGCCACCGGTCACTCGCACCGTGTGTCTGGAGTTTTTTGGGCAAGTGCATGAAGCGGTGCCTGCCATTGTGCAAATCAAAAATTACCTCGATGCCTTGCCCAAAAACATGGGCGAACGCGTACTCCTCGCTGGGCTGGAGCACTTGGACGAGCGTTACATCAAGGCTGTTGGCTACGCCACCAAAGCCCGCCGCAAGGGCACCCGCCCAAAGATGGTGTTGATCGGCGACATCGTCGGCGATGAGGAGATTGCGGTGATGCGCGCCGCCTCCGAAGTAGTGCGCATGGCCAACCAGCTCACGGGCGAGGGCTTTATTGCAGCCAGCCCGGCGCAAAGCAAACAATTCTGGCTGGACCGCGCCCGCACTGCCGCCATTGCCAAACACACCAATGCCTTCAAGATCAACGAAGACGTGGTCATCCCCTTGGCGCAGCTGGGGGCCTACAGCGACGGCATTGAGCGCATCAATATTGGTCTGTCGCTCGACAACAAAATTGCCCTCGCCGATGAGCTCATCCGTTTCTTTGCCGAGCACTTGCCCACCAAGCCAGGCGATGAGCTGCAAGTCGCCGGCAGCCTCATCAAAGAAAAATCAGATGAGGCCAGTCTCCTCATCGCGGACGCACGTGCCCGCTGGCGTGCCTATCGTGCGCGTTTGCAAGACGCAGATCAAAGCAGTTTTCGCAGCCTGCAAAATCATTCGGTGCGGGCCTCGTGGAAACAAGAGATACTCGCCCCGTTGAACGATCTGTTCGAAGGTGAGGTGTTCGCCCCGGTGCGGGCCCAATTCAAGGCCATTCATGCGCGTATGCTGCGCAGCCGGGTGTGGGTGGCACTGCACATGCACGCGGGTGATGGCAATGTGCACACCAACATTCCCGTCAACTCCGACGATTACGCCATGTTGGCGGCCGCCAATCAGGCGGTGGACGAAATCATGGCTCTGGCCCGCAGCCTCGGCGGGGTTATTTCGGGCGAGCACGGCATCGGCATCACCAAGCTGCAATATCTCAGCGATGCTGAAATCGCGCCCTTCATTGACTACAAGCGTCGGGTAGACCCACACAACCACTTCAATGCAGGCAAGCTCATGCCCGGCGGCGATTTACGCGCTGCCTACACGCCCTCGTTCAGTCTGCTGGGGGCCGAGAGCCTCATTCTTGAAGCCTCGGCCATAGGCGCAATTTCGCACTCGGTGAAAGACTGTCTGCGCTGCGGCAAGTGCAAGCCCGTGTGTGCCACTCATGTGCCGCGC
>JBDKJU010000187.1:0-3480 GCA_039796435.1 Pseudomonadota bacterium
TAAACAAGATTAGCCATCAGAACATAGAGGTGGCCTTCAACTGGCTGAGAGGACACCCAGGGCATGGTGAAGATCACAAACATCACAAACGTGTGCGCACCGACCATATTTCCGGAAACAACACCACATCAAGCATCTTGCGCAGATAGTTCACCCCACTGGTGCCTCCTGTGCCGGTCTTCACTCCGATAATGCGCTCCACCGTGGTCACGTGGCGAAAGCGCCATTGCCGAAAGGCATCTTCCAGATCAGTGAGTTCTTCAGCCAATTGATAGAGCTCGAAATACTGTTGGGGCTGGCGATACACCGTGCACCAAGCATCTTCAACTGCCACGCTGGCCCGATGCGCTTGCGTCCAATCACGCGTCAACACCTCGGCAGGTAACGGTAGCCCACGTTGCGCCAGCAAACGCAAAGACTCATCGTACAAAGACGGGGCGCGAAAATAGGTGTCCACTTTTGCCAGCAGCTCCGGGCGGTGACGGTGTGGTGCCAGCATCTGCGCGTTTTTATTGCCCAGGGCAAACTCGATACAGCGATATTGCCAGCTTTGAAAACCACTGGAATGCCCTAAGTACGGGCGTATGGCACTGTACTCACTCGGGGTCATGGTGGAGAGCACATCCCAGGCATGCACCAGTTGCTCCATGATGCGAGACACCCTTGCCAAGGTTTTAAACGCCACCGGCATTTCACCGTGGCGGATGGATTCAATGGCCTGATCCAACTCATGCAGGGCCAGCTTCATCCACAGCTCGCTGGTCTGGTGCTGGATGATAAACAAGAGCTCATTGGCATCGGGTGACAGAGGCTTTTGTGCATTTAACACCGCATCCAGCGCCAGATAATCACTGTAGCTCATGTGCTGAGCAAAATCCAATTTGGGATTTTCTTTTGCGCCCTGAGTCTCTGTCTCTGTGCCCATCTTTAATTTACGTCTCTATTTCAAAAACCTGTTTCAGATAGGACAAATAGGCCACGTCCTCACACATGGTCTTGCCCGGCGTGTCACTGACCTTGGCGACGGGTTGGCCATTACAGCGCACCATCTTGATGACAATTTGCAGAGGCGTGGGGCCTAGGTCATTGGTTAAGTTGGTGCCTATGCCAAAGCCGAGCTTGCTGCGGCCATCAAAATACTGACACAGAGCCACCGCCGAATCCATGGTGAGCCCATCAGAAAAAATCATGCTCTTAGTCAGTGGATCGACACGCATATTTTGGTAATGCGACAACAGCTGTTCCCCCCAGGCATAGGGGTCGCCGGAGTCATGACGCGCGCCGTCAAACAATTTACAGAAATACAAATCAAAATCGCGAATAAAGGCTTTCATACCTGTCACATCGGAGAGCGCTATCCCCAGATCTCCACGGTACTCATCGGCCCATTTCTGCAAGGCGTATTTTTGTGAATCACGCAAACGCGGTCCCAGTGCCTGACAGGCTTGCAGATACTCATGCGCCATGGTGCCCACCGCCAAGAGACCCAGCTCTTTGGCGAACATCACATTGCTGGTGCCAATAAAACGTTTGCCCGCTTGCGCCTGACAAGTCTTCAACACTTGCCTTTGCCAGTTTTTAGAAAAACGACGACGGGTGCCAAAATCTGTGAAAGTAAAAGAGGCCGGCACATCTGGCGCATCGGCTCGCAACAGCTTGCTGTCCAAACGCCGCTGACCTTCTGCTACCTCATGCACTTGGTGCCTGAAATACACCTCGTTAATAATGGCCAAGATAGGCACTTCATACAAAATGGTATGCAGCCACGAACCTTGAATGGTGAGCGCCAGTTCACCGTTTAATTGATTGGCCTTTAGTTGTATGTGCTTGCTGTTGAAGTGGAATAAGGCCAGGAAATCAACAAAATCTCCCTTGATGTAGCGCAACTGCCGCAGGTAGTTCAACTCATCTTCTTGAAAGCGCAAGGCATCCAGCGCCTTGATCTCTGCCTCGATCTCATCTGCATACTGCGCCAGATTCACCCCGGGTGAGCGGCATTTAAAACGATACGCCACCTGCGCACCTGGAAACTGGTGCAACACCACCTGCATCATGGTGAATTTATACAGGTCGGTGTCCAGCAGGCTATCAATGATCATGTGCGCAACACTCAGTTAATAAACCAGTCACTCAAAGTGTTTAGCGACTGAGATACAGCGCCGCACATGCCAAGGCGTCGTCTATCTTATCGACCTGCGTGCCCCCAGCCATGGCCATGTCGGGACGTCCCCCGCCCTTGCCACCGCAGGCGGCGGCAGCCAGACTCACCAACTCACCCGCTTTGTATTTGCCCAGCAAATCAGCGGTGACTCCGGCACACAGGCTGACTTTGCCGTCGACCTGACTGGCCAGAAGCACCACGCCCGAACCGAGCTTGTTTTTCAGTTGATCCACCGTGTCACGCAAGGACTTGGCATCACCGCCCTCGATAGCGGCGGCCAGCAGTTTTACCCCCGCCACCAAACTCACCTTGTTCAACAAATCATCGCCCGCACTGGCCGCCAACTTGGCCTTTAAACGTGCCACCTCTTTTTCGCTGGCCCTCACCTGCTCCTGCAAGAGCAGCAAGCGTTGGGTCACCTCAGAAACCGGAGCACGCAGCGCGCTCGCGACCGCGTCCAAAGCCGCCACTTGTGTTTGCACATAGGCAAGGGCATTCATGCCAGTCACCGCCTCAACGCGGCGCACACCTGCGGCCACACCGCCTTCAGAGGTGATTTTGAACAAACCGATATCGCCAGTGGCATGCACATGCGTACCACCGCACAGCTCGCGTGAGCTGCCAATATCCAACACCCGCACCTCATCACCATATTTTTCGCCAAACAACATCATGGCGCCAGTTTTCTTGGCTTCTTCAATAGGCAGGAGACGCGCCTGAGTAGGGGCGTTGGCCAAGATTTCCTGGTTGACCAACTCTTCTACCTGCGCAATCTGCGCCGCCGTCATCGCCTCACTGTGGGCAAAGTCAAAGCGGGTTTTGTCTGCATCCACCAAAGAGCCTTTTTGCTGCACATGCGCACCCAAGACTTCGCGCAAGGCCTTGTGCATCAGGTGGGTGGCGGAGTGGTTGCGCACCGTGCGGCTGCGGCGTGTCACGTCGACCTTCGCCTCCACTGCATCTCCTAGCTTGAGTGTGCCACTGGCCAAACAACCATGATGACCAAAGACATCGGCTTGGATTTTAGTGGTGTCGTTGACCTCAAAAGCCCCGATCTTGCCTTGGTCTCCCGCCTGCCCGCCGCTCTCCGCATAAAACGGGGTGTGGTCCAACACCACCACCCCGGTGTCGCCCGCAGTCAAACTACTGACCGGGCTGCCGCCTTGGTACAAGGCCAACACCTTGGCCGCATGGCTAAGCTCGGTGTACCCATGAAATACGGTTTTATCACCTTCATAACTCAAGGCCGCGTCCATTTTGAATTTACCTGCGGCACGCGCGGTGTTGCGTTGAGCTTCCATTGCTGTGTTAAAGCCCGC
>JBDKJU010000188.1:0-3085 GCA_039796435.1 Pseudomonadota bacterium
TTACGCTGTGTTTGATGAGAAGCGCTACTTCACCTCGGCGAATGCGGCATGTGTGTTTGAGTGCGCCGGGGTCAAATGTGGCTTGCTGATTTGTGAGGACATGTGGTTTGCGGCAGCGGCCGGGGCAAGTAAGGCGGCAGGCGCAGAGCTGTTGCTCGTGGCCAATGGCTCGCCCTACCACACCGAGCAACAGGCGGCGCGACGGGCTCAGGCTGGCGCACGGGTGCAGGAGACCGGTCTGCCCTTGGTGTATGCCAATGGTGTGGGGGGACAAGATGAGCTGGTGTTTGACGGCGACAGCTTTGCCCTGAATGCCAAGGGTGTTGAGGTGCTGCACTTGCCTGCTTTTCGTGAGACCATCAGTGTGCTGGAGGTGGCATCGTTGCTTGCTGTTGACAGTGCCGTGCATCGCACACCGAAGCGTGAGACTGTGGCAGATGTGTATGATGCCTTGTGTGTGGCGGTGCATGACTACATTCGCAAAAACGGTTTTCCGGGCATTATTCTGGGGCTTTCTGGGGGCATTGATTCGGCCGTGGTGCTGGCGATAGCGGTGGATGCTCTGGGGCGTGATCAGGTGCGGGCAGTGATGCTGCCCTCCAAGTTCAATCTATCGATCAGTCTGGAAGATGCACGCAGCATGGCGGGTTTGATGTCTGTGCAGTACGATGAGATTGATATTGAACCCATGTACGCGAGCTTTGAAAGCGCCTTGGCACCGCACTTCAAGGGCTATGAGGTGGATGCGAGTGAAGAGAATTTGCAGTCACGCATACGTGGCACCCTGCTCATGGCCTTGTCGAACAAGACCGGCCGTCTGGTGTTGACCACGGGCAATAAGTCGGAAATGAGTACGGGTTATGCCACGCTTTATGGGGACATGGCCGGCGGTTTTGGCGTGCTCAAAGACGTGGACAAAGAGATGGTGTATGCCTTGGCCAATTACCGCAACAGCCTGGGCCGAGTCATTCCCGAGCGGGTGATCACCCGGCCGCCTTCGGCCGAACTCAGGCATGATCAAAAAGATGAGGACAGTCTGCCACCGTATGAAATACTCGATGCCATCATGCTCAGGCATGTGGAGAACAATCAAAGTGCGGCGGAAATCAAAGCTGCTGGCTATGCGGCCGAGCATGTTGAAAAAGTGCTGCGACTGATTAAAATCAACGAATACAAGCGTCGTCAGGCACCCGTTGGCCCGCGCATCACACCCCGGGCTTATGGTCGTGACTGGCGCGTGCCCATTACTTCCGGATACAAAGATTTTTAAACCCAAACGAAAGCCAGTATGAAGAAAATAGAAGCTATTATCAAACCTTTTAAGCTCGACGAGGTGCGTGAGGCGCTCTCAGAGGTGGGCATTACCGGTCTTACGGTTACCGAGGTCAAGGGATTTGGGCGGCAGCGTGGTCATACCGAGTTGTACCGCGGGGCGGAGTATGTGGTGGATTTCTTGCCAAAGACCAAAATTGAGCTTATCATTACAGAGGCGCAAGTTGAACGCGCTATCGAGGCCATTATCAAAGCTGCCCATACCGGCAAAATTGGTGATGGGAAAATCTTCGTCACATCGGTGGAGCAGGTGATTCGCATCCGCACCGGCGAGAGTGGCGAAGCTGCTGTGTAGATTTTTTTAATTTACTTAATCTGACAGGGAGTCGGTATGGGTATGGTGACTGAATTTAAAGAGTTTGCTGTTAAAGGGAATGCCTTTGATTTGGCCGTGGGGGTGATTATTGGCGCTGCCTTTGGCAAGATCGTCGATTCATTCGTCACCGACATTATCATGCCCTTGGTGTCTTATGTGACGGGCGGAATTGACTACACCAATATGTTCGTGGTGCTCAAAGCCGGGAGTGTGGCAGCGCCGTATGCCACTTTAGAGGCAGCCAAAAAAGCCGGTGCCGTGACTTGGAATTACGGTAGTTTCGTCACTGCGATTATCATGTTTTTGATCGTGGCGTTTGTGTTGTTTCTGGTGGTGAAGCGGGTGAATGCCCTGCGTGCCCCTGCTCCTGCCGAGGCGGCAGCAGCTCCGGCGACGCCCGAAGACGTGTTGCTCTTGCGTGAAATACGTGACGCGCTGAAAAAATAGATTTCTCTCAGTCCTTCGATTGAGAGCTTCTGAAATGCCGAACTTGTTTCGGCATTTTTTTTTGGCAAAGGCAACCGCCCAAGAGATATACTACCTCTTTAAATTCACTAAGGAGATAGACCATGATACGCACAAAACTCGCGGCCGCTTTATTGACTGCCGCCCTGCTTACTGGTTTTAGCAGCGTGGGCATTGCTAAGGAGTTCCGCTCCTCGGACACCCACCCTATTGACTACCCCACCGTGCAAGCGGTGATTTACATGGGCAAGCTGATAGAGCAGCGCAGTGGTGGCAAACACAGCATTAAGATGTTTCCCAGTGCACAGCTAGGGCAAGAAAAAGACACCATCGAGCAGACCAAATTTGGTGCCCTGGATTTAAACCGCGTCAATCTCGCGCCTTTCAACAACATCGTGCCGGAGACCGTGGTCACGGGGCTGCCTTTTGTGTTCCGCTCGGTGGAGCATATGCGCAAGGTGGTCGATGGCCCCATTGGCGATGACATCTTGAAAGCCTTTGAGCCACATGGCTATGTGGGGCTGGCGTTTTACGACAGCGGGGCACGTTCTTTTTACAACAGCAAGAAGCCTATTAACAACCTTGAGGACATCAAGGGCATGAAAATCCGGGTGATTCAGTCTGACTTGTTTGTGGACATGGTCAAGGCTTTGGGCGCGAATCCCACCCCCATGCCTTTTGGTGAGGTCTACACCTCACTCAAAACCGGTGTGATTGATGGGGCCGAAAACAACTGGCCGAGCTATGAGTCGACCAAACATTTTGAAGTCGCTAAATACTACAGCTTAGATGAGCACAGCATGTCACCCGAGGTGTTGGTGATGAGTAAAAAAGTGTTTGATGCACTGAGCCCCGATGAGCAAAAACTGTTCCGTCAGGCGGCCAAAGATTCCGTCGCCGAGATGCGCAAACTCTGGGATGCGCGTGAGCAAAAATCCGAAGCCATCGTGCGTGCGGGTGGGGCGGTGGTCA
>JBDKJU010000189.1:0-4837 GCA_039796435.1 Pseudomonadota bacterium
GCGATGTTGAGCGAAAATGCGGTTTTGCCCATCGAGGGGCGGCCAGCGATGATGATCAAGTCACCACGCTGAAAGCCAGCGGTTTCGCGGTCAAGGTCATGGTAGCCGGTGGAGATGCCGGTGATGGCAGTGGGGTCATCGCGGTCGGCCAAAGCCTCGACTTGATTGACCAGGCCAGGCAGGATTTTTTCTACTGCAATAAACCCTGCGCGCGAACGGTCACCGCTTTCGGCGATCTGGAACACACGGCCTTCGGCCTCATCCAGCAACTGTTCAGCACTGCGCCCCATCGGCCGATAGGCGCTCTCGGCAATGTCGGCAGCGGTGGCGGCCAGTTGACGCAACACCGCATACTCGCGCACCAATTCAGCGTAGCGCCGCACATGCGCGGTGGTGGGCACGGCATCGGCGAGTGAACCCAAGTAGGCGATGCCGCCGATGTAGCTGAGGCGGTCCACTGCCTTCAAGGACTCGGAAACCGTGATGATGTCGGTGGGCTTGGCCTCGCTCGCCAACATGTTGATGTGGGCAAAAATGAAGCGGTGCGCTTCGGAATAAAAATCCGCTTCCTGACACACGTCGGCGATCTTGTCGATGCAGCTGTTGTCAATGAGCAAAGCCCCCAGCACCGACTGCTCGGCCTCGATGGAGTGAGGCGGAACGCGGTAGCTGTCGAGCTCTTGTGCCAAGCCGAGATCAGCATAGTGGCCGGGGCGATCGCGACGGGCCGACTGCGTTGCTGCTTGCGTCTCAGCGCTGGAATATGCGTTGGCGTTACTCATTGGGGTAATTGTAGCCAAGCAAATTCTTGGTGCCGAAGAAGGGACTCGAACCCTTACAGTATCACTACCGGCGGATTTTGAGTCCGCTGCGTCTACCAATTCCGCCACCTCGGCAAGGTGTTTTGCTTAAAGGTGGATTATGACATAAATCGGTCGAATTGACAAGCACTACAATGATGCGCCTCTATGTTCAAGCCCAAGCCCATCGTCGCCTCCCCACACGCCATGGCACATCAGCGCGCTTGGGCAGATTTTTGCGAGTTGTGGCTGGCTCCGGTGTTGATGGCCTTGTGCCCTGAGCATTTTTTGGTGTCTGTTTGGCGCGTCTTGCTGCGGCACAGCCGACTGTATCAAGCAGAGGCTGCCGCGGCCTTGTATGGACGCCAGAGCGTGGGCAAACTTGACGATATAGAGTCATGGACCTTGGGGTTTCGCTTGCAGCGCGCCCTTGATTATGGGGACGCTTATCGCAGCTGGCGCTGGCACAAACGCCGACGCAGCAACGGCAAAGGCGAGGCGGGCAGAGTGACGGCTAATGTTCCCGCCACCTTGATTTTCGGACTGCATTGGGGGCAGGGCATGCGGGCCCTGCATGAGCAAAATCAGCTAGGACATCAAGTCAGTTTTTTGAGTGGCAAATTGAATAGGGCAGACTATGGGAGGCATTTTTGGCGTTATTGGTATGCCCGATTCCGGGTTTGGGTGACTGCGCGCGTGGGCGGTCAGGCGGTCATCATGACCGGTGGGGCCTATGCGCAAATGCGTCAATGTTTGGATGCGGGGCAAAGTGTGTGGGCGCTTTATGATTTGCCGGCCTATTTGCAGGGCCTCTCGCAGTCGGTGGTGATAGAGCAAAAATCCTATGCCATTCCTGAGGGGCTCTTGCGGCTGGCCTTGGAAAGGCCCATTGCCATGCAAGTCTGCACCTCGGCCTATGAGCTTGACAAGGGTGGTTATCAACTCAACATGACCGCCATTGCGCCCGCCAACCGGCACGAGCTTGCTGACCTACTGGCGCACACATGGCATGCTGTGATGCAAACTGATGAGCGTCAGTGGCACAACTGGCAGCATGAGAGAGCGCCTGCGGAATAAAAAAAGCCCGGCGAGTGTGGAACACTGACCGGGCCAAAGAGACTTCTTGGAGAGAATTAAGCGGGCTGCTGGCTTAGCGGTGGTAGGCAGTTTCGCCGTGCGAAACGATGTCCAGACCCTCGCGCTCTTCTTCTTCGCTGACACGCAGACCGACGATCATGTCGACCAATTTGTAGGCGATGAATGCGACCACTGCTGACCAGACGATGGTGAGACCAACCGCCTTGGCTTGCACGATCAACTGGCTCATCATGCTGTAGTCAGGGGCGGCCTTACCAGTCACGTAGTCCATTACCCCTTGGCCGCCTAAGCTAGGCGCAGCAAATACGGCCGTGGCCAGGGCACCGAAGATGCCACCGACGCCATGCACACCAAACACATCCAGTGCGTCGTCGGCACCGAGTATTTTTTTCAGGCCATTCACACCCCACAGGCAGAGCACGCCGGCGATGGCACCGATGGCCAAGGCACCGCCTACGCCTACAAATCCACAGGCGGGGGTAACAGCCACCAGACCAGCCACCGCACCGGAGGCGGCACCCAGCATCGAAGGCTTGCCTTTTGAGAACCACTCGCCAAAGATCCACGAGAGGGTGGCAGCAGCAGTGGCGATCAAGGTGTTGATGAAGGCGAGACCGGCCATGCCATTGGCTTCTAGATTGGAACCAGCGTTAAAGCCAAACCAGCCCACCCACAAGAGTGATGCGCCAATCATGGTCATCACCAGGCTGTGCGGTGCCAAGGCTTCACGCCCATAACCCACACGTTTGCCAATCAGGTAAGCCCCGACTAGGCCTGCCACCCCGGCGTTGATGTGCACCACAGTGCCACCGGCAAAGTCCATCGCTCCCCACTGCCAGATAAGGCCAGCGGTGGCGGTGAGTTTTTCTGCGGCCTTGGCATCGACGAAACCATCAGGGCCAGGCCAGAACCACACCATGTGGGCGATGGGCAAGTAGCTAAAAGTAAACCAGAGCACTGTAAACAAGAGCACGGCAGAGAACTTGATGCGCTCGGCAAAGGCGCCGACAATCAAGGCACAGGTAATGGCTGCGAAGGTCGCCTGGAACGCCACAAACACAAACTCTGGTATTACCACGCCCTTGGAGAAGGTGGCGGCCATGGAGTCAGTGGTCATGCCCTTCAAGAACAAGCGGTCAAAGCTGCCAAAGAAGTGGCCTCCCTCGGTGAAGGCCAAGGAATAGCCATATGCGAACCACAACACTAGCACCAAGGAAAACACGATGAACACTTGCATGAGCACGGAGAGCATGTTTTTGGCGCGTACGAGACCACCATAAAACAAGGCCAAACCTGGCAAGGCCATCATCAGCACCAGCAAGGTGGAGACTATCATCCACGCGGTGTCACCTTTGTTGGCGGTGGGCGCTGGTGCTGCCGCTGCCGGAGCGGCGGGGGCGGTAGAGGCTGTGGCTGGCGCGGTGGCAGCAGGGGTTGCAACTGCAGGTGCTGCCGTGGTCGTGGCAGCTGCTTCAGCCTTGACCTCTGCGGCTACTGTGGCTGTGGCGGGGGCTACTGCGGGAGCAGGAGCGCTTGGGGCAGCAGTTTGGGCAAGGCTTGCCCCTGCCACCCAAAACATCAGGGCAAAAGAGAGAAAGTTTTTCATGATTTCCTGGGGTTAGAGTGCCTCGTTGCCGGTCTCGCCGGTGCGGATGCGGATGACTTGTTCTAAGTCGTAAACGAAAATTTTGCCGTCGCCGATTTTGCCGGTATTGGCGGCCTTTTCGATGGCTTCAATGACCTGCTCGACCACGCTGTCGGCCACAGCGGCTTCGATTTTGACCTTGGGCAAAAAGTCCACCACATACTCGGCGCCACGGTAGAGTTCGGTGTGGCCTTTTTGGCGACCAAAGCCCTTGACTTCGGTGACGGTGATGCCGGACACGCCGACAGTGGAGAGCGCTTCACGAACTTCGTCAAGCTTGAAGGGTTTGATGATGGCGGTAACCAGTTTCATGTTCGGCTTCCTTAAAAAGTGTATTTCACAAAGGCGTAGGGGGTGGTTTCGCCGGTAAATTCGCCGGTATACACGCTGGCATAGTAGGCTTTTTTGGCATTGGTGCCGGTGACGCCAGCGCCCAAAGACACACCACTACCGGCATCGTAGGCAAGCTCCAGCTTATAGTCAGCGTAGCTGTAGGCCTTGTTGTTGTCAAAGGCAGAGCTGCCAGAACCATACTTGCCGGCAATGTATTGATAACCCGCATGGGCGGTCAAAGTCAACTGCTCATTGATGGGGTAGGCGGCAGTCAGGTCGGTGTAGGTGGAGCCCTTGGACGCGTGGGTGCCGAAGGCATTACCAAGGGTGATGGAGTTTTTCAGGGTCAGCCATTTGTACGACACAGCGGCGTACAGCTCGTCGGTGTTGGTCTTGTCAGGCACGCAGTTGCAATAGCTGCTCTTGGCGTAGTTCTTGGCAGTGAACTCATAGTGCAGAAAACCTAGGTCCAAAGTCACGTCACCGAAGGTGAATTTATACCCTGCGTAAAGATCAATTTCTGCGCCTTTTTTCGCGCCAAAACCGTAGTCTTTCCCCCAGCTTGAGTTGGAGCCCCACACGCCGGCATAAAAACCGCCCGAGTGGGTGTAGTCGAAGCCGCCTTGTACGGCAGGCTTGTACATGGTTTGGGTGAGGCCACGGTACTGATAGTGGCTGAACAGGCCGATGTTGTAGGCAAAGCTGTTGTCGGGGGTGGCAGCAGCGGCAGGAGCAGCTGGTGTAGCCGGTGCTGCTGTTTGAGCCATGAGCGTTGAGCCAAACACAGTGGCGATGGCGAGACTAAGAACTTGTGCATTTAAAGACATGGTTTTCCTTTTGACGATGATAAATAGTGGAGCGATGATGACTACTCTATGCAAAGGCTGTGCCAATGGCTTTTTGCGGATTTTGAACCGAAAAAGTGCTGCCCACACCTGCCGAAAGCGCTTTAGTGGTGCCA
>JBDKJU010000190.1:0-4488 GCA_039796435.1 Pseudomonadota bacterium
TGGCCTCATCACCTTAGAAGGCGATGCCAAGACCCTGCTTAACAACCCCAAAGTACAGGCAGCCTATCTTGGTGAAGGCCATTAAGCCCGCACGGGTCGCCGAGCTGGATGCTGCCGATCCGCTGGCCCATAAGCGAGCGGCCTTCGAGCTACCTGCCGGCGTGGTCTACCTTGATGGCAACTCATTAGGGGCGCTGCCCAAAGGAGTGGCCGCACGCCTGCACAAGGCCACGATAGAAGAGTGGGGGCAGGGCCTTATCCGCTCATGGAACGACGCTCACTGGTACCCCGCGCCCCAGCGAGTGGGGGCGCAAATCGCCCGCCTCATCGGCGCCAAGGCCCACGAAGTCATCGCCTGCGACAGCACCTCGGTGAATCTCTATAAAGTCCTATGGGCAGCTTGTCAAGGCAGCGGCAACCTCATCATCACCGAGGCCGATAATTTCCCCACCGATGTCTACCTCTGCCAGAGCATCGCCGCAAACTTGGGCAAAACCTTACGGGCGGTGCCCGGTGCCGAAATAGCCAAAGCCGTGCGCACCGCCGGTGCAGATCTGGCCTGTCTCATGCTCACGCAGGTGCACTATAAAACGGGCCAACTGCACGACATGGCTGCCCTCACCCAACTGGCGCAAGCTCATGGCGGGCGCGTGGTTTGGGACCTTGCCCACAGCGCCGGCATCATGCCCTTGCAGGTGCACGCACTTAATGTTGACTACGCTGTTGGCTGCACCTACAAATACCTAAATGGTGGCCCCGGTGCCCCGGCATATGTGTACGTGCACGAACGCCACATTCTGGACTTGCAGCAGCCCCTGTATGGCTGGCATGGTCATGCCGCCCCCTTTGCGTTTAGCGAGCACTATCAAGCCCATGCCGGCATAGAAAAAATGCTGGTGGGCACCGCCTCGCAACTCTCTCTCTTGGCACTAGAAGAGGCCCTCAAAGTGTACGACGATGTTGACCTCACACAGGTGCGCAACAAAAGTCTGTCGCTCACGCAACTGTTTATTGATTTGCTAGACCAAGCCCTGCCCGAGTTCACTTTAATCACCCCCCGTGAGCCCGCCTTGCGTGGCAGTCAAGTGGCCTTAAGCTACCCCGACCCCAAGCAGGGCTATGCCATCATGCAGGCCTTGATTGAACATGGCGTGATCGGTGATTTTCGTGCTCCCAACATTTTGCGATTTGGTTTTGCGCCCCTGTATTTATCACACCAAGATGTGGTGCAAGCCGTGGCCATTTTCACCACCATCATGCGTGAAGAAATCTATCGCGCCCCCCGTTTTCAAGCTCAGAAAGCCGTTACATGAAAAAACTATTCGCCTTGCTTTTATGCCCCTTAGCCCTGTCGGCACAAACTTGGCCCAGCAAACCCATACGCATCGTCGTTCCTTTCGCGCCTGGCGGCACCTCTGAAATCGTCGCCCGCAGCGTTGCCGCCGAGCTCACTAAACAGCTTGGCCAAAGCGTCATCGTCGATAACAAACCCGGCGCCGCTGGTGTGATCGCCATGCAAGAAGTACAGAAATCCCCCGCCGATGGCCACACCCTCATCTTGGGCCATGTTGGCACCTTGGCGGTCAACCCCACCATGCTGCCCAACCAGCCCTATGATGTCAACCGCGACTTCGCCCCCATCACCCTCTTGGCTAAAGTGCCTAATGTGTTCATGATTCACCCCGACGTGCCGGCCAAGGACTTCAAAAGCTTCATTGCCTACGCCAAGGCCAACCCAGGCAAACTCTCCTACGGCTCGGCCGGTAACGCCAGCTCCGGCCACTTGTCGATGGAATATCTCAAACTCGTCGCCGGCATCGACCTACAACACATTCCCTACCGTGGCACCGGCCCGCAAATGACTGACCTCATCTCCGGCCGCATCCACGCTGGTGCTACTGGACTACCCGCCGTCATCGGCCATATCCAAACCAACAAGCTCCGCCCCATCGCCGTGGGCAGCAGCCACCGCGCCACCAGCTTGCCCAATGTGCCCACCGTGGCCGAGAGCGGCTTCAAAGATTTTGAAACCTCGCAGTGGTATGGCCTGCTCGCCCCTGCAGGCACCCCAGCCGCCATCATCAAGCGTCTACAAGAAGAATCAGCCAAGGCCCTAAAGTCGAGCGCCATCACCGAAAAATTTGCCAAAGATGATGCAGTTACCGGTGGCATGAGCGCCGCTGATTTCACCGCCTTTATTCGCAGCGAACAAAAAATCTGGAGCGAGATTGTGAAAAAGGCCAAGATACAGGCAGATTAAACTCAACGTCACACCACCTACACCAATCAAGGAGACCCCATGAAACCACTATTGACTGCATTAAATGTATGGACTGCCATCAGCGCAGCACTGATCTTCGCCACGCCCATGGCCAGCTTCGCCCAGACCTACCCCGACAAATCTGTGCGTGTCATCATCCCCTTCCCACCGGGTGGCACACTCGACAAAATCGGTCGCATGTTGGCTGATGACTTGAGCAAACAGCTGGGTCAAAGTTTTGTGGTCGATAACCGCGCTGGCGGCAATGGCATTATCGGTGCTGATGCCGTGGCCAAATCGGCAGCAGATGGCTACACCTTGCTCTTTAATGCCAGCACCTTTACCACTGCCCCGATGACGATGAAATCCGTGCCTTATAGTGTACAAAACGATTTCGCGCCCATTGCTTATGTGGCCGCTGCGCCTTTGTCTATCGCCACCAGCAATGCACTGGCCGCCGGCGATTTAAAAGGTCTTGCTGCCAAAATCAAGGCCAACCCTGGCAAGCTCAATTTCGCCGTCGGCTCTATTGGCTCAGCAGGCCACTTGTGTACGGTGAAGCTTGAACAAGCGGCCGCTGGCACCGTCACCATCGTGCCCTACAAAGGCACCGCACCCGCCATGCAAGACCTCTTGGGCGGTCGTTTGGATGGCTTTATCGACCCAGTGCTGGGCTCCATTTCGCAACACAAAAGCAAGCAACTCAATGTGGTGGCTGTCACCTCGAATAAGCGTTTGCCCAACCTCCCCGAGGTGGCCACCGCCAACGAGACCTTGCCCGGCTTTGAATGTGTGAGCTGGTATGGTCTGTGGGCCCCAGCCAAAACCTCTGCTGACACGGTGGCAAAACTGAACGCTGCGGTCAACAAAGCCATGAACAGTGGTCTGCGCGAAAAATTATTAAACGATGGCCTGATCCCCGGTGGCGGCTCAGTGGCTGAGTTCAGCAAGTTTCAAGCGGATGATATGGCGACCTCAAGCAAGATCATCAACGAGAAAAATATTCGCATCGAATAAGTAATGACTTGGGGTGATCACCCAGGCAAACTTGCCTGGGTCACAGGCGCAAGTTCGGGCATTGGCCTTGCCATCAGCGAGCGTTTGCTTGCCGATGGCTGGCGGGTACGCGGATTTTCACGCACACCGCCGAACCTTGCTTCCGCTCATTTTCAACATCAGCCCATCGACTTAAGTCAGCCCTTTTCGCTCACCTTAAGCGAAACGCCCACGGCCTTGGTCCACGCCGCTGGCCTCATGCACACGGCGGCGCTCGGGGCGCTTGACCATGAAGCAGGCGAGAAGATGTGGCGAGTGCATGTAGACGCTGCCGCGCGTTTTGCCAATCAAGTACTGCCAGCCATGCAGGCAAGACCATCGGGACAATCGGGGCGTGTGGTGTTGATCAGCAGCCGCGTCGCAGCCGGTAAGGCTGGACGCAGCCACTACGCCGCCAGCAAGGCCGCACTTATCGCTCTGGCGCGCAGCTGGGCCGCCGAAGTGGTGGCGAGTGGCATCACCGTGAATGTGGTCTCTCCGGCCGCCACCAATACCCCCATGCTGCACAGCGGAGAACGTGCCACCTCGGCACCGGTCTTGCCCCCCATGGGACGTTTGATCGAGCCCGCCGAAGTGGCTGCCTTGGTCGCTTTTTTACTCTCCGATGCGGCCTGCGCCATCACCGGACAAGACATTGCAGTGTGCGGTGGCAGCTCATTGCCCAAGTAAGCGCGAAGCAAGCCGCGCTTACTTTTTTTGCAAGCCCTTAGAACGTTAGACGTTAAACGTTAAACCTGAAGTGCATCACATCACCATCTTGCACGATATAGTCTTTGCCTTCCAAGCGCATTTTGCCGTGCTCTTTGGCGCCTTGCTCGCCTTTGTATTGAATGAAATCGGCGAAGGGCGTGGTCTCGGCGCGAATGAAGCCTTTTTCAAAATCCGTGTGAATGACCCCGGCTGCTTGCGGCGCCGTGGCGCCTTTGCGCACAGTCCAGGCCCGCACTTCTTTTTCGCCAGCGGTGAAATACGTTTGCAGGCCAAGGAGCTCAAAGCCAGCGCGAATCACCCGGTTTAAGCCGGGCTCGGCAAGGCCGATGTCGTTTAAAAACTCCATTTTGTCCGCGTCGTCCATGTCGGCAATTTCGGCTTCGATAGCCGCGCACACCGTGACCACGGCCGCTTTTTCGGCCTTGGCGTGATTTACCACCAAGTCAAGTAAGGGGTTGTTG
>JBDKJU010000191.1:0-2526 GCA_039796435.1 Pseudomonadota bacterium
GGGCCGGTGACCAGCACCAGTCCGTTGGACAGGCTGAGTAACTTGTGCACCTCTTCAAGCAAGGGCGCAGCAAAGCCCAGAGCATCCAGTTGTAAGGCAGCCTGCGCGGTGTCCAGCAGACGCAACACCACTCGCTCGCCCGCAAGCGAGGGCAGTGTGGAGATGCGCACATCGACCGCGCGTTCGGCCAGACGCAAACGCATACGACCATCTTGTGGCAGGCGGCGCTCGGCCAAGTCCAAGGAGGCCATCACCTTCAGCCGCGCCGTCACGGCCAGTGTCTCTGCGGGGTTGAGCTGACCTGCCGCAAACAACACCCCGTCCACGCGGTAACGCACATTTGCCCCAGCCTCGCTGGGCTCAAGATGAATATCCGAGGCACGCGCTGCCAAGGCTTGCAGCAACAATTGATTGACGCGCTCAACTGTGGGCGCATCGCTCTGTTCGGTGATCTTGTCCTCACTGTTACCCACGCTGCCCGTGTTTGTGCCTGTGTCTGTGCTTGCAGCAATAGTGCTGCTCTTGCCAAGCGTGCTATTGCCTTCGTAGAGCACCGCCAGCATTTCGCTGAAACGATCCTTGCCCACTGCCTCTATGCGCAGGGCCTTGCCTATTAAACGCCGCACTTCCGCAAGCGCGTCCAGACTGACCTCTGGTGCGGTGAGCACATGCACTGCCAGGCCTTCGTCGCGCACCGGCAAAATACCATGCGCCTTGGCAAAGGCAAGTGGAATGCGCGCCTGCACTCCCATGAGTTCACTCATTTTTTAAATGGCAAAGAGGGTGAGGTGGTCTCGGGCCAAAACCAGGCCGGTGGGGGCTCGGCCCCTGTTTGTTCTTGTTGCAAACGCTCGTAGCGGGCTTTGCTCAAATCAGCAAGTTGAGCCGCACTGCGCACAATGGTCGGTCGTAAAAACACCAGCAAATTGGTCTTCTGTTTTTTACGTTGTTCGTATTTGAATAGATTGCCCAGCAAGGGAATATCGCCCAGAAGCGGCACCTTGTCTTCACCATTGGACAGGCTTTCTTGCAAGAGCCCGCCCAACACCACCACCTGCCCATCATCGACCAAAACATTCGACTCCAAGGCACGCTTATTGGTGATAAAGCCTGTCTGCGCGGTGCTGGCATCGGAGATGCTGGACACCTCTTGATAAATCCCCAGACGCACCACATCACCGTCGGTGATCAAAGGTTTGACCTTGATGGTCAGCCCCACATCTTTGCGCTCTATGGTCTGAAATGGGTTGACGGCATTGCTGCCTGAACTGGTGGCATACTGACCTGTGACGAAGGGCACATTTTGTCCAGAAGCAAACTTGGCCTCTTCGTTATCCAGCGTCAATAAGGTGGGCACCGACAAGACATTGGCGCTGACCTTATTTTCCAAGGCACGGGCCAAGGCAGCCAAACTGTAGACCGTGCCTATTCCCGGCAGAGCGATCTCACGCACAGCGCCCACATTCAGACCACCGCTGGCGGCAATCGTCCCGGCTGCCTGAATGAGATTGGCAGGCGTACTGGCCACCGCATTGGGATTCACCACCGAGGTGCCCCCAAGATAACGCACCCCGCCCGCGTTTAGCCCCGAAAGCGCCTGCCACTGCATGCCAAACTCGGCCGCCTTGTCTGCTGACAGCTCTACCACTAGGGCCTCGATAAACACTTGTGAACGGCGTTTGTCCAAGGCCTCAATGATGCCGCGCAAATTACGCACCACCGTCTCTGGGGCCGAAATAATCAAGGCATTGTTGCTGCTGTCGGCGGTGATGGTGATGGGTGAGGTGTTGCCGCTGCTGCTGCTGGGCAAGCTCATGCCTGCTGGCTGAGCCAAGCCACTGAGCGCATTGGCATTGCCACTGATGTTCATGCTGTTCGCTGAATTGGCGTTCGCACTCAGGGCATTGCCCGACACCGGAGCAGCCTGATTTTCCGCGCCGATGGCTCGACGCAGCGTCTGTGCCAATTGCTGGGCATCGGCATGTTTTAGGGCAATCACATGCAAACTGCCCATGCCTGCCAATGGCACATCCAGCTGCCCCAGCAGTTGAATGGCGCGTTTGAGCCTCTGTGGATTGTCACTGCGCAACATGACCGCATTTAAACGGCTGTCGGCCACCACACTGAGACGGTCACGACCTTCCCCGCCCACAGCAGCGCCGGCGGCGATTTGATCGGGAAACATCTTCACCAAGGTGGCCGCCACCTCGTTGGCCGTGGCGTGTTGCAAGCGAATGACTTGCAAACCCATGTTGTCTTGTTCTGCATCCAAGCTATTGATCAGGGCCTCGACCTTGCGCAGATTGTCGGCATAATCGGTGATGATGAGGGTGTTGGTGGGGGCATATACCGACACGCTGTTGTTCACCGAAATGAGTGGGCGCACCACATTCAGCAACTGCGTGGCCGATTCGTTCTTCAGCGGGAACACCTTGGTCACCAACACCGTTTGACGCCCCCCCGTGTCCATGGCAATGCCTTGCGTTTTTGCCTCCACTTCCGGCAGGATGCGCGTCACCCCGCCGC
>JBDKJU010000192.1:0-6788 GCA_039796435.1 Pseudomonadota bacterium
TGACCTTGGGGCAGGCCAGCCCCACTTTGTCGGGCGGCGAAGCACAGCGCATCAAGCTGGTGCAAGAATTGGCCAAGGTGCGCCTAGAGCCTGTCAATGTCAAGCCCAGCCAAGCCAAGAAAGTGGCCAGAAGCACCCCTCCCACCTCTTTGACCCACACCCTCTACGTGCTGGATGAACCGAGTGTGGGCTTGCACATGGCCGATGTGGAAAAACTCATCCATGTTTTGCATCGCCTGGTGGATGGGGGCAATAGCGTGCTTTTGATCGAACACAATCTTGATCTGATTGCCGAGGCTGATTACCTCATCGACATAGGCCCGGAAGGGGGCGGGCGTGGGGGTGAGCTGGTGGTGGCGGGCACCCCCAAGCAAGTGATGAAGGAGAAGAAATCACATACTGGTGCGGCTTTGAAGCGGTTTTTGACACGCAAATGATATACTTCACCGATAAATTACCAACAAAGTGAGCGACGCCTTCGACGGGCCGCCTATGCAGTAGCTGCGCCATGTCGGACACCCACACCCTGCCTGTCTGCTTGGTTTGCCTGCAGCAAGTGCCATCACGGGCAACACTGATCCCTTGAATTCAGGTGTGGGGTTTGGGTTTTGTGATATCGTCACTATATAGCTATGATGAACGCTCCCGATAAATTCACCTTGCCCGACACACAGTCATTGCCCGACACGCGGCAACTGGCCATTCAGCGTGTGGGCATTCGTGGTCTTCGCTATCCCTTGGCAATAAAAACAGCAAATGGGGCAGCACAGCACACCACTGCTCATTTCGCCATGTATGTGGGCCTGCCCCCCGAGGTCAAAGGCACGCACATGTCGCGCTTCTTAGAGGTGCTGGAGGCGCATCAACACCCTCTTGCCGCGGCTGACTTCCTCACCATGGAGGCGTTCATGCGCGAGCGTTTGGAAGCGAATTCGGCGCATCTTGAGGCCAATTTCACCTACTTCCTGCACAAAACCGCGCCAGTTTCCGGTGTGCCTAGTCTGCTTGACATTGATGTCACTTGGAAAGTGGTGACTGAACATGGTCAGACCAGGCAAATTCTGATCGTGAAGGCACCGGTGACCAGCCTTTGCCCTTGCTCAAAAAAAATCTCTGATTACGGCGCGCATAATCAGCGTTCGGAAATTACCTTGAGCGCCGAAATAAAAGGCGATATCAGTATTGAAGAGTTGGCGCGCGTGGCCGAAGAAGAAGCTTCTTGCGAGGTGTTCGGCCTGCTCAAACGTCCTGATGAAAAGTGGGTGACCGAGCGTGCCTACGACAACCCCAAGTTTGTAGAAGATCTGGTGCGTGACATGGCCCTGCGGTTGTCGCGCGATCCTCGTATTGGCGCTTACACGGTGGCATCAGAAAATTTTGAGTCTATTCACAATCACTCGGCCTATGCTGAAATTGTGGGGCATGGTCTGGCTGCCTAAGCGTTTAATAAGTTCAATAATCGCCAGCGTTTAAATCACTTCATCGTCACGCAAATAGCGCCACTTGCCTACGGGCAAATGGCCAAGCATGAGCTTGCCTATGCGCACTCGTTTTAAGCCCACCACCTTAAGACCCACCAATTCACACATGCGCCGGATTTGTCGTTTTTTGCCTTCGGTGAGCACGAAACGCAGCTGATTTTCATTCAGCCACTCTACATGAGCAGGCTTCAGCGCCTCACCTTCGAGGCTAAGGCCGTGGTTGAGCAAAGCCAGACCATTTTCTATCAATTGGCCCTCTACTCGCACCAGATATTCTTTTTCAACCACACTGTTTTCGCCAATCAAATGTTTGGCAACCCGGCCATCTTGGGTGAGCACCAACAGGCCGGTAGAGTCTATGTCCAGACGGCCAGCCGGCACCAGATTTTGCAGATGCGGACGGCGAAATTTCTTGCCGCTTTTGTCCTCACGCCATTGGGTTTCTGGGGTAACCAAAACGATGGCCGGCAAATAACCATCCTCCGCTTGTCCAGACACGTAGGCAATCGGTTTGTGCACCAACACCGTTACCCGGGCCGCCTGCGCTTCTTGCAGTTTTTTCCCAAGCTCGATTTTGTCAGCGTCGGTGACCCGTTGACCAACTTGCGCCACCACCCCATTGACCGTCACCCAACCTTTGGCCAGGTACTCGTCGGCTTCGCGGCGCGAGCATAAACCCAGCTCACTTAAACGTTTGTTGATTCTGATTCCGCCTGCAGTTGCCATTTCATTCATGGGGGGATAGTAGCAAATTACAATGCACTGATGAGCAAATTTACCGGCAGTAGTGGCTACGTCGCCACCGATGATTTACTTTTGGCGGTCAACGCCGCCATCACTCTTGAGCGCCCTTTGCTGATCAAGGGCGAACCCGGCACTGGCAAGACCATGTTGGCGGAGCAGGTGGCCGAGTCATTGGGGCGACCTTTGTATCAGTGGCATGTCAAGTCCACCACCAAGGCCCAACATGGGCTATATGAATACGATGCGGTGAGCCGTCTGCGTGATTCGCAGCTGGGCGAGGCCAAGGTGTACGACATCAGCAATTACATCATGCAGGGTGTGTTGTGGAAAGCCTTTGCTTGTGATGGGCCCTCTGTGGTGTTGATTGATGAAATAGACAAAGCCGATATTGAGTTTCCCAACGACTTGTTGCGTGAACTGGACCGCATGGAATTTTCTGTGCATGAGACCCAAGAAACCATACGCGCCAAAACCCGACCCCTCATCATCATCACCTCCAATAACGAAAAAGACTTGCCGGATGCGTTTTTGCGGCGCTGCTTTTTTCACTACATTCGCTTTCCTGACAAGGCCACCATGCAGCGCATTGTCGAGGTGCATTTCCCCAAACTCATGCCGGAGTTGGTGGGGGCAGCTTTGGCCAGTTTCTTTGATTTGCGTGAAGCGCCCAGCCTGAAGAAAAAACCCTCCACCAGCGAATTAATCGATTGGTTGAAACTTTTGGTGGCAGAGGACATTCCTGCCGAGGCCCTGCGCAGTAAGGACAGCAAATCCATTTTGCCGCCCCTGTACGGCGCCTTGCTGAAAAACGAACAAGACGTGCACTTGCTTGAGAAACTGCTGTTTTTATCGCGTCGGCAAAATTAAACCGGGGTGTTTTTTTGTTTGACCAACGCCTGAGGCAATTTAAAGACCGCGCTTTGGCGTGGCTCATGCCTGCGCTCAGTGTGTTGACAGCGGGGCAGTGGACGTTGCTGGGGGTTTTGTTGGGCGCCGGCTGCGCCCTTGCTGCCGCACATGGTCAGTGGTATTCGGCCCTCACCTTGTTTTTGCTCAACCGCTTGTGTGATGGCATAGACGGGGCAGTCGCCCGCCACCAGCATACCCAATCAGACAGGGGTGGCTATTTGGATTTGATGGCGGACTTTGCGGTCTATGCTGCTCTGCCCTTGGCCTTGGCACACCAAAACCCGATCTTGGCCTGGCCTTGTGCGATGCTGTTGGCGAGTTTTTATCTGAATGCTGCGAGCTGGATGTTGCTCGCTGCGCTGATTAAAAATCACCCGCAACGCCTTAGCTTATCCATGCCTGGGGGACTCATCGAGGGTGGCGAAACGATTTTGTTTTACACTTTGTTTTTGTTGTTTCCCCACCACCTTGTTCTGTTGATGTTCGCCATGGCCATGCTCACCGTGTGCACCGTGGGCCAACGTTTGTGGTGGGCCTTTAATCATCTATGACCATGTACCAATATTCTGCTAGCCATCAATATTTTTTAGGCAACGACCAACTCGGCAAGGTGGGCGTTACGCCCTTTGCACAAGAACAACTGGGGGATGTGGTGTTTGTGGAATTGCCCGAGTTAGGGCGTGTGCTCAAGGCGGGTGAATTGGTTGGCTGCATTGAATCAGTAAAAACTGCTTCAGAATATTTCAGCCCGCTGTCCGGCGTGGTGACAGCGGTGAACAAGGCCGTGCTCGCTGACAGCGGCCTGGTTAACTCGGCCCCATTGACTGATGCCTGGTTGTACGAGATGTCATTATCGGCACCGAGCGAGAGAGCAAGCTTGATGGACGAAAAAACTTATTTAGAGACTTTGTAAGAAAAACCTGAAAGGAATCGAAATGAATCAAGTACTGATTTTTTACCCGGTGTTCGCCTTGGTGCTGCTGTCTTTAGTCGTGTCGCGTGTGCTGTATGTGGTGCGTCGCAAAGAAATACGCGAGAAAAAATTGCGTATGCGCGACATCGCCCTTTCCGGCGACATCGCCAAGGCGATCAGTGACACCCGATCTGCGGATAATTACCGCAATCTGTTTGAAATGCCGGTATTGTTTTATGTGCTGTGTGTGGTGTTGTACGTGACGCAAGGCGTGAACATGGCTTTTCTCGTGGCCGCGTGGTTGTACGTGGCTTTGCGCTATGCCCACACCTATGTTCATTGCACCAGTAATCGTGTCAAGTATCGCTTTATTGCCTTTGCCGTCAGTGCTTTTTTGCTGGGCGGTATGTGGTGTGCTTGGTTCGCTGTTCAAATAACAAAATAGGTCTGTCCATGCAGTTGATTTCTTCGCTTCTCTTACTCTCTGTGTTGGCCGCTTGCGTCTCTCCACCAAGCATTACCAGCACCACCAGCCCCGTCTCCTCCACCAGCTCCACCCCCCCGACTGGCCCTGCCGTGGCTGCGTCCACTGCGCTTGCTCTGCCCGCTTCCGGGCCGGCAACAGCGGCCCTGGCCTCACCTGGGGTGCGGCCATTTGCAGAAGTGATTAAAGAGGCTAAAGAATAAAAGGGGATGTACACCGCCTATCGTAAAGACGACAAGGCCTGGCTGGCGATAGCCCCGGAGCAGTTGGAAAAGCCGATGATTTTTAACGTCAACATGACCCATGGTATTGGCGAGCGCAATCTCTACGGCAATCTCATGTTTGACAATCAACAGATCGTGGTGTGGCGCAAGATCAATCCCACCACCATGCAGCTAGTGGCTTTGAATGCCACTTATGGACCGAAGGGGCAAAGCCCTGCGGGCATACAGGTGGAGCGCATGTTCAGTGACAGCCTGCTGTTTTCGGTGCCCATTGTCAGCACCGCAGAAAGCAAAACCCAGGCAGTGCTCATTGACCTCTCGGGCATAGTGTTCACCGACTACCTGATGGCAGCCAGCATGCTTGAGCGTGCATATCGCCAAAACTACGTTCTGGATGCGCGTAATTCTCAGATCACCACGCTGCGCTCGACGGCTGATCAATTGGTCATCGCCACCAGAGCCCACTACGCCACACCACGTTTGGCCATGGCCATGCCCGGCATGCCTGCCGCCCCCGGGGTGCCAGCGCCGTCTTTGCCTACTACCTTACCTGACCCACGCAGCTTGTTTTTGGGGTTTAGTTATAACTTTGCCGCCTTGCCCAAAGAGCCCATGGCCCCACGTCTTGCTGACCAACGCATTGGCCACTTTGTGACCAATGTGGAAGACTACAGCGACCATAGTCTACGCACCCCACGTCTGCGTTATGTCAATCGCTGGCGTTTAGAGAAAAAAGATCCCAACGCGGCCATCTCTGAGCCCAAAGAGCCCATCGTGTTTTGGTTAGATAAGAACATCCCTGATAAATACCGCGAACCCACCACACGCGGTATTTTGTGGTGGAACGATGCCTTTGAAAAGATAGGCTTTAAAAACGCCATCGTGGTCAAGCAGCAAACCAAGGACGACGATTTTGATACCAGTGATTTGCGCCATGCTTCGGTGCGCTGGATCATCGGCAAAGATGTGCCTTTTGGTGCACGTGGCCCCTCGATTACCGACCCTCGCTCCGGTGAAATTTTAGATGCTGACATCGAAGTGTCAGAGGACATCAGTCGCATTTACAGCACCCGTTTCAATGAAGACCTGCCCAAGCCTGTTGGTCAACAAAGCCGAGTGGGCAGTGTGTTTCGTGGCCACCACAGCCATGATGCCGATTGCAACCATGCCGAATTTCGCATCAATGAAATAGCCTTTGGCTTGGATTTGCTGGCAGCACGTGGCGAGCTTGACCAGCAGCCCGAACGGGTCGAGGCCTTACTTGCCGAAGGCATTGCCGATTTGATGGCGCATGAGGTGGGACACACTCTGGGGCTAAGACATAATTTCCGTGCCTCCACCATCTACACCGCCGAGCAAATCAGCAACAGCGAGCACACCAAGACACGAGGACTCTCAGGCTCGGTGATGGACTACAACGCCATGAACCTGAGTTTGACCGGCGAGAAACAAGGTCATTATTTCATGCAAGGTTTGGGCCCTTATGATTATTGGGCCATCGAATATGCGTATAGAGAGCTTCCACGCGCCACTGAAAACACCGAGTTGGCCAAAATCGCCGCACGTTCGAATGAGCCTGCTTTGGCGTACGACACGGATGAAAATGCGGGTTATGGGGTGCAAGAGGGTGTAGACCCGGGCGTGAACCGCAGCGACCTGACTGGTGACCCTTTGGCCTTTTACAGCAAGCGTTTTGCCGTGGTGCGCGAGATGTGGCAACGTCTGCAAAATCGCCAGTTTGCCCCCGGCGAAAGCCAAGAGATGCTGCGGCGGAATGTGGAACGTGGTTTTGCGCAGTTGGCGGTGATGAGCAATTTGGCAGCAAAGTACGTTGGCGGTCTGAGCGTCTTGCGTGATCGAGCCGGCAGTGGTCGTGCCCCGCTCATGCCCATTGCTGCCAGTGAGCAACGTCGGGCGTTAAAGCTCTTGGCGCAAGAGTTGTTTTCAGTCGACTCTCTGGCGTTCACCCCTGAATTTGTCAGCCGTCTGGCCATAGACCCCTTCACCGCGCGTGATGCGATCTGGGCCGAGCG
>JBDKJU010000193.1:0-4867 GCA_039796435.1 Pseudomonadota bacterium
GGTTCTTACACCCCATTGCAGCATCTCAAAAAAGATCAGCCTGATTTTGAGGTCATTGATTCTTTGCTGTCCGAAGAGGCAGTGCTCGGTTTTGAGTATGGGTACTCTACCTCTGAGCCTAATCAATTGGTGATCTGGGAAGCCCAGTTTGGTGATTTTGCCAATGGCGCGCAAGTGGTGATCGATCAATTCATCAGCTCGGGCGAGGCCAAATGGGGGCGCGTGTGCTCTTTAGTAATGTTGCTTCCACATGGTTACGAAGGGCAAGGCCCGGAGCACAGCTCGGCGCGCCCTGAGCGCTTCTTGCAATTGTGTGCCGAACACAATATGCAGGTGGTGGTGCCCTCTACCCCAGCCCAATGCTTCCACATGCTGCGTCGACAGATGTTGCGTAATTACCGCAAACCTTTGATCGTGATGACACCTAAATCATTGCTTCGTCACAAAGAAGCGGTGAACAGTCTGGAAGACCTGGCTGAGGGACACTTTCAAAACGTGATTGGCGAGGTCGATAAATTGACCGCCAAGAATGTCAAGCGTGTGGTGGTGTGTTCTGGCAAGGTGTACTATGACTTGCTGGCACATCGCCGCGAGCACAAAATCACCGACACCGCTATTATTCGCCTGGAGCAGCAGTACCCCTTCCCACACGAAGACTTTGCCGCGCAAATCAAAAAATACCCCAATACCAAAGAGGTGGTGTGGTGTCAGGAAGAGCCGCAAAATCAAGGTGCTTGGTATCGCCTCATGGCCTACTTCCGCGCCGGGATCAAACCTGAGCAGGTATTGCTCTACGCCGGGCGCAGGGTCTCTGCCTCGCCTGCTGTGGGTTATTTGTCTTGGCACACCAAACAGCAAAAAGAACTGGTGGAATCCTGCTTTTCCAATAAGCTGGGCACCGGTCAAATGCAAACCAATTTATAAAGTAATCTACAAGCAATAAGTAAGTAATAATTGATAAGGTCTTTAGCATATGTTAATTGAACTCAAAGTCCCCCAGCTCGCCGAAGGCACCCCAGAAGGCACCATCGCGGCATGGCATAAAAAAGTTGGTGACGCGGTGAAGCGTGATGAAAATTGCGTTGACATCGAAACCGATAAAGTGGTGCTTGAAACTCCGGCCCCCCAAGATGGTGTCTTGGTCGAAATCAAAGTACTCGCCGGCAGCACCGTCACTTCCGGAGTGGTGTTAGGTGTGCTTGACACGGAAGCCAAGGCCTCGGCAAGCGCGGCGCCAGCATCGGTGGCCAATGCGGCGGCCGCTGTCTCAACACCCGCCTCCGCACCTGCTTCTGCAACCGCCTCTGCGGCTGTGGCCATGCCGGCGGCGAAGAAAATTTTGGCTGAGCAAGGCATTGATGCGGCAGCGGTCGCTGGTAGTGGCAAAGATGGCCGCATCACTAAGGCCGACGCCTTATCTGCAGCAGCCCCCAAACCCGCCGCCAGCGTCGCTGTGGCTGCCCCGGCTCCCGCAGCGGCGGTGCCACTGAATCTGAGTGGCCGCAGTGAACAAAGAGTGCCCATGACCCGTCTGCGCGCGCGCGTGGCAGAGCGTCTCTTGCAGTCGCAGGCTCAGAACGCGATTCTCACCACCTTCAATGAAGTCAATATGAAGCCGGTGATTGATTTGCGCAACACCTATAAGGATCGCTTTGAAAAGGAGCACGGCGTTAAGCTCGGCTTTATGAGCTTCTTTGTCAAGGCGGCGGTGCATGCCCTGAAAAAATACCCAGTGGTCAACGCTTCTGTTGACGGCAATGATATCGTCTACCACGGCTATTACGACATTGGTATCGCCGTGGGCTCACCGCGTGGTTTGGTGGTGCCTATCTTGCGCGATGTGGATCAAATGTCGATTGCCGACATTGAGAAACAGATTGCCCTATTTGGCAAAAAAGCACAAGACGGCAAGCTCTCTGTAGAAGAGCTCACCGGTGGCACTTTCACTATTTCCAATGGCGGGGTGTTCGGCTCTATGCTCTCCACCCCCATTATCAACCCGCCTCAGTCTGCCATCTTGGGGGTGCATGCCACTAAAGACCGCGCAGTGGTGGAGAACGGGCAAATAGTGGTGCGTCCAATGAACTACTTGGCCATGAGCTACGACCATCGCATCATTGATGGCCGTGAGGCCGTGCTGTCATTGGTGGCCATGAAAGAAGCCTTAGAAGATCCAGCGCGCTTGTTGCTTGATATTTGATGTTGATGGTATGGTTTGAATGGGACATGAATATGGCCAATGCTCATTTGGTCAAACATGGTGTCTCATTTGAATTGTTGAATGCATTGATTGTTGAATGCAATTATTGACGGCTATAACGCTGTGTCAGCTAGATATCCAGCACTCTAAAAACTGCTTAACCTTTACTAATTATGAGTTCACAATTTGATTTAGTCGTCATCGGTGCTGGCCCAGGTGGCTATGTTGCCGCCATTCGTGCCGCCCAACTGGGCATGAAAGTCGCGTGCGTTGACGCTTGGTCCAACAAGGACGGCAAGCCCGCCCCGGGCGGCACCTGCACCAATGTGGGCTGTATTCCGTCCAAAGCCTTGTTGCAAAGCTCTGAGCATTTTTCCCACGCTGAGCATCATTTTGCCGAGCATGGCATCAGCACCAAAGGTCTTGCCATCGATGTGGCCAAAATGTTGGCCCGCAAAGATCAAGTGGTCAAGCAAAACAACGATGGCATTTTGTTTCTGTTCAAGAAAAACAAAGTCACTTTCTTTCACGGGCTTGCCTCTTTCGTGCCCCCGGGAAAAAGCAGTGAAGGCCGCATACAAGTGGTGGTGAAAAAAGAATCTGACTCGACGCTTAACGAATACCTCTCTGCCACTCATGTCATCATCGCCACCGGCTCCAGTGCCCGTGGCTTGCCCGGTGTCGCATTTGATGAAGTCAATATCCTTTCCAATGATGGGGCCTTGCGTTTGGGCGACACGCCCAAAAAGCTCGGTATTATCGGTGCTGGCGTTATTGGCTTGGAAATGGGCAGTGTGTGGAAACGTCTTGGCGCAGAGGTGACGGTCCTTGAAGGCCTGCCACAATTCCTCGGCGCTGTGGATGAAAGCATTGCCAAAGAGGCCCACAAACTCTTTACCAAACAAGGCCTCGCCATTCATCTTGGCGTGAAAATCAACGAAGTCAAAAACAGCAAAAAAGGCGTTGCGCTTGCCTATGCCGACAAAGACGGCAAAGAACAAAAAGCCGAATTTGACAAGCTCATCGTCTCCATCGGCCGGGTGCCCAACACCAATGGTTTAAACGCCGAGGCCATCGGTCTTAAGCTTGATGAGCGTGGTTTTATCGTGGTGGATGAGCACTGCCACACCAATGTCCCCAATGTCTACGCCGTGGGCGACGTGGTGCGTGGCCCCATGCTCGCGCACAAGGCCGAAGAAGAAGGCGTGGCCGTGGCCGAGCGTTTAAACGGTCAAAAGCCGCATGTTGACTTCAACACCATCCCTTGGGTCATCTACACCTCTCCTGAGATCGCTTGGGTGGGCAAGACCGAGCAACAGCTCAAGGCCGAAGGCCGAGCCTATAAAGCGGGCAGCTTTCCCTTCCTTGCCAATGGCCGCGCTCGTGCCTTGGGCGATACCTCGGGCATGGTCAAGATGCTCGCCGATGCGGCCACAGACGAAGTGTTGGGCGTGCACATCATCGGCCCCATGGCGTCCGAGCTCATCGCCGAGAGTGTGATGGCGATGGAATTTAAAGCCTCAAGTGAAGACATTGCCCGCATTTGCCACGCGCACCCCACGCTCTCCGAGGCAGTGAAAGAAGCAGCCTTGGCCGTTGATAAACGCGCATTGAATTTTTAAACGTGCAGGAAGTCTTCACCGCTTTGCGTGCGCTGCTGGCCAAGCAGGCGCAACATTTAGTGGTGAAGACTGATTCTGCCACTGAATATTATTGCAACACCGCTTTCATGCAAAAAAATAAAAAACCGGTGTTTTTCGGTGCGGTGAGCATTAAAAAATCCTATGTCAGTGTGCACTTGATGGCCTCTTATCTTGAACCCAAGATTTTGCAAGATCTGAGCCCAGCGCTGTTAAAGCGCATGCAAGGTAAGGCTTGTTTTAATTTTAAAAAGCTGGAGCCTGAGCTGTTCGATGAGCTTGATGCCTATGTGGTGCAGTGTCTTTACTATTATCGCCAAAGTGGGTACTTAAAGCCGTAGGCGACAGCACACTATTTCTTTAGCGCGGTAGGCTGGGTTTCGTACCTCAACCCAGCTTACGCTATCTACGCAGTCGCTCGTCCAGCCGTAGTGTGGAGAGGGCTTTAAGGTCAATCGATAGCAATAAACGCGGAAAAGAATGCTATGCCCCCCACCCCGCTGCTGATCTATCAAACCCCCGACGGCCGCGTGTAGATTGCCGCGCAGGTGTCGGCGGAGACTTTATGGCTCACGCAGCAGTAGTCAAGGATTTCTTGACGACTGCCGTTGACGGTAAAAGCTACCGCACCCGCCACTACAACCTCGACGCCATTCTCTCCGTCGGCTACCGCGTCAAAAGCGCCGTCGCCACGCGCTTTCGCATCTGGGCCACGCAAAACCTACGCGACGCCCTCGAAAGCGACTTCGACCGCTTCGCCGCCGCGCTGCCCGTGCCGCGACGAGCTTCGTAGATGTGCTGGCGAAAGACTTGACCTTGGGCATTGTGACCCTAGGCATTACCAAAACACATCGCGACGCGCCGCTAGTCGAGTTTGATCGGGAATACCCGCAAGTCTGTTTTGCACCGGGGCAGGAAATCGGCGCGCCAAAGCTTGGCAGAACCCTCAGTCGTGAGCGCGAGATTCAGAGCGCAGCATCATCCCGTCAACTGGACTCATCACACCCATCAATTGTTTTTGACTAAC
>JBDKJU010000194.1:0-4571 GCA_039796435.1 Pseudomonadota bacterium
ACTTCATTCAGTTTTATAAACGCTGCGTCGCGGGCCAATACGATATCGCCATCACCGGCTCACACATGGGGCGGCTGGCCAATATCGACCACGGACACGGGCTCGCCAGTCTGTTCACCCCTGATATGCGTTGCTTGGTAGTGATCAACAGCGCCAAGCCCATCAATAATCTGAGTGAGCTCAAAGGCAAGGCCATCAGCTTTGCCAACTCCGCCTCGATAGTGGCCATCACCGCCATTCGCATGTTGTCCGGCCAAGGAATCAGACTCGGCACCGAAGTCACCCTGTCGCCCGTCTTGGGGGAAGACAGTATTGCCGGCAAGCTTCTGCGTGAAGACGTTGTGGCGGCTTTCATGTCCATGGGAGAGTATCGCGCTATCCCCGAAGCGCAACGTGCCCAATTGACCATATTCTCCACCTATCAGGAAATCCCTGCCTTCGTGGTGAGCAAACCAGCAGACTTGCGCAACCGCCAAAACTCTGCGGCACTTGCTGATTTTGAACTGCTCAAAAAAGACTGCGCCGAATTCAACAAAGCGCCGGAAGCCAAACTGTTTCAGCAAAGCAGCGGCTTCAGCGGCATGCAACTCGTGCGTACCGAAGACCTTGCCCGCATGGATATTTTTGTCGAAGACACCCGTCGTTTGATGCTCGGATAAAACATGCGCTCCCCCGTCTGGCATTTAAGCCTGAGAGCCAAAATCTTAAGCACACAGCTGGCAGCGCAGGCTTTTGTGCTTATTTTGTTGGTGCTATTCGCCTCACAGATGATAGAAAAAGGGGTGCGTTCGCAGATTTTCACACGTGTGGAGGCCATCAATCAACTGCTCTCCTCTGCACTCATTGCGCCGCTGGCCCAAGGCGACTACAGCACGATAAAAGACATACTGCAAGAGACCGTCACGCACTCGCATGTGACCGGCGTTGCCCTGTTTGAAAAAAACGCCAGACCCAGTATTGCTGCAGGAGATGCGCGGGTCTTTACCGCCAGGCCGGTTAAAAATGAAGTGATCGAAATGCCCGACGCCATTTGCTCCTCGCTAGAGCTGGTGTCCAGCGGTCAAAGCCTTGGGTTTGTGGTCTACAAATTGCCCACCACTGTGCTCACCGACCTGAAAAACAACCTCATACTGCGCAGCATACTGATCGGCAGTCTGGCCTTCATTCTCGTCAGCCTGGTGGTGTACTACTCGCTCAGGATCATTTTGGGTGATCTCACCCATCTAGTGCGCGCCAGCAAGACTGTGGCTCAGGGCAATTTTGAGCCTCGTCTGCCCAAGCCTCGGCAAGATGAAATAGGCGAACTCAACCGCGCCTTTGCCAGCATGACAGTCATGCTGGCAGAACGCGTCAATGCCCTTGATGGGGCGAAAAAAAACGCACAAGCCTACCTGCACTCCAGCCGTGAACAGGAAGCCCAGCTCACCGCCCTCATCGCCGCGCTCAAACACGGTGTGGTTCTGCTCAACAACAAACAAGAGCTGTTGTTCTGGAATTCGGCGTTTCGCTACATCGTCGGCAAAGATGACCGCATGCCCATCCCCGACATGGCCTTTCGTGATTTGCTGGCCATCACTACGCTTGTGCATGGCTCTAGACTGCTCACCGCCAAAGAAAATCAAGCACTAGAAAGCCAGACCCAAGATGGGCGTTTGATCAGCGCCAAGATGTCCTCGGTGCTCGACGCTGAAGGCCAAAGCATTGGCCAACTGTGGGTGTTTGAAGACATCACGCAAGAGCGTGCCGATGCCGAACGTCTGCAATTTCTCGCCGGACGCGACCCGCTCACGCATCTGCTCAACCGCCGCAGTTTTCATGATGAGCTGGAAACTTTGCTGGCCCACTACAAACGTCTGGCGGAACAAGATGAGCGTCAAGAAGTCATGGTGATGTTCTTTGACCTTGACGAGTTCAAACTCATCAATGATGTCTACGGTCATCAGGCCGGCGACGACCTGCTAAAAGAAATTGCGCGCCATGTGCAATTGCAGTTGCTGGAACATTATCGCTTCGCCCGCCTGGGTGGCGACGAGTTTGCTGTGTTTATGCCAGACACCGACATCGAAACTGCCAAGCGTCTGGCAGAACGTATCGTGCGCACAGTGCAACTCATCGAGCTCAATGTGGGGCTCACCAAGCTGCGCACCACTGCCAGCGTCGGCATTGCCGCCTACCCACAACATGCGCATGAGGTCGAGTCTTTGTTGGCACGCGCCGACAGTGCCATGTACCAGGCAAAATATGTGGGCAAAAACACTTGGCATGTGTTCGACCCCAAGAGCACGATTGCGGCCAAATCACAAAGCACAGCACGCTGGAATAACATCATTCAAGATGCCTTGGTCAATAATCGTCTGACGCTGCGATTCCAAGGCATCTTTCAAGCTCAAACTCGCGAGATCAGCCATTACGAGGCCTTGATACGCATCCTTGATCCTAACCGCCCCGGCAGCTTGATCAGCCCAAGCGAGTTCATACCTGCGGCCGAGCGCGCCGGCTCAATCATCGAAATTGACCGCTGGACCATCCTCAAGTGTATTGAATTGCTGGCGGAGCACGATGACAAAAAATTCAGGCTGGCGGTCAATATTTCTGGACGCTCACTCGATGATCGCGAGTTGGCCAGTTTTATCGAGCAAAAACTCACCATGCATCAGGTCGCACCGGAGCGTCTGTTGATCGAGCTCACTGAATCTGCGGCTATGTCTGATATTCAAAACGCCCAGCGCATCGTCAGCACCTTAAGACAACTTGGCTGTCAGGTGTGCATTGATGATTTTGGTACTGGCTTCTCATCGCTGGCCTATTTAAAATCATTGGATGTGGACATTATCAAGATAGACAGCACCTTCATACGCGGACTATCGCACGACAAAAACAGTCAGGTACTGGTCAAGGCCATCGTGGAAATGGCACAGGGACTAGGCAAGCTCACCATTGCCGAAGCCGTGGAAGATGAAACCACACTCAACTATCTATCCACTTACGGGGTGAACTACGTGCAAGGGTTCCTCTTGGAAGCACCTCATGCTCTGGAGGCCTCTACTGTCCTAGGAGCACAAAAAACAATGGCCAGCAATGTGATTCCCATCACACGTGCCGGCCAAAAATCAGCAAGCTGATGTCAGGTTGATCAGGCTCGGTTGGCCAAACCATCTTTCATTTTGCTTAAAGCGATGAGCATGGCCGCTCCCCCTAGGGTTTTCACCAAGCCAGAATGATTGGCGTAAAAATTACCCAGTTGATCAGCCAAGCCAGGCTCAGCCGCCTGTGCCTGTGTCACCACTTGCCTCACTTGCTCAGGGTCGATCGCTGCTGCCTGTGCAGGGGTCACCTGAGTGGCACCCGGGCTCATGATTTTGCCTAAAGCACCACCAGCTAAGGCGGCCGCAGCAGCGGGTCCCAGCGTGCTGAGGATCTGATTTAGCAAACCTGCCTGCTGCTGCCCGTTGGACTGCCCAAACAAAGCACTCACCATCTCGCCCATGGGAGGGGTTTGGTCTGAACGAAATGCTTCACCCAGCCCACTGCCCATCAGCTCCTGCGGGGCGTGATTCAAGACCTCATCATAGTGGTGGTCTTGCACCTGACCTGATTGCAGAACCTGATTCAAGATTCCATCCAATAAACTCATTCCGATTTGCCTTTCATGATCTTGCCATAAACAAAAAGAAGGATCAGGGCACCGACCACTGAACCAATAAAGCCGGTGATCTCGCCGCTTTTGTACCAACCCAGCGCTTGGCCAAGGAAGGAGGACAGCACCGAGCCAGCAACACCCAGGATGGCCGTCATAATCAGGCCCATCTTGTTGTCCCCAGGCATGATCATGCGTGCGACCCAACCGACCACCAAACCTACTAAAACGGTATATAACCAATGCAACATAGCAATCTCCCAAAGAAATAAGTGTCAAATGACTGAAACACTTTAACACAGTTAAACGTCAACGCCAACACTTGGTTGACGAAATTGTCATTTGTAATTTATTGCGATTATTTACTGAGCCACCCGAGCATCCAGCCAACGCGCAATCATGGCATTGGTGAAGTAGCCTAGCGACACAAAAGCAAGCACCAGCCACGGCAGTTGCTTATCGATCAGCCAGCCGTAAAAAGGTGATGCCAAGGTCAACCCCACATCAAAGCCGGCATATACCACCCCATAAGCTCGCCCCAAGGCGTGAGCCGGGGCGGCTTGTTTGACCAGATAATCGCGCGAGGGAGACACCACCCCACCCAGAAACGCCATGCCCAGCACACAGGCCACCACCACCGCGACCGGCAAGCCAGGCACCACCATCACAGCCGCGACAGCGCTGGCACACAAGGTGGCGTAACTGGCGGTCTGCCCCGCGCTGCCATGCCAATAACGCGCCAGCAGTGCCGAGCAGGCAATCCCCGCGATGCCTGCTAACTGGTAGAACGACAGGGCGTACAAGCCTGTCTGCACCGGCATTTCATGCCACAGCTGCCAGAGCGTAGGGCCGAAATTGGTGATGCCTGCTGAATACAGTGTGGTGACCATAAAAAACGCCATGCTCATGGCGATCACCGGTGAAAACAAAGGCA
>JBDKJU010000195.1:0-2673 GCA_039796435.1 Pseudomonadota bacterium
ACATGCACAAAGATCAAGCCACCAATGCTATTGGATGCGCCCACACTGCCTAACATTCGCGCCATGGGCAAGAGCACGACTTGAAAGGGAATAAAACAGCCCAGCAACAAGGCTGTGAACACCCACTCGGCCCCACGAAAACGCCAAAAGCTGAGCACATAGCCATTCAGCGCGCCGATGATGGTGGAGAGACCAACGGCGGGAATGGTCATCGCCAAAGAGTTGAAAAAGTATGGCTTCAAGCCTTGGCAGCGCACTCCTGTACAGGCACTGCTCCAAGCCTCTGCCCAAGCATCGCTGAGCCACACGCTGGGCAAGGACAGTAAATTGCCTTCGCGTATGGCCGCCACGCTTTTAAAAGAGGTGATCAGCATGACATACAAGGGCGCGAGCATCAACACGGCAAGCAAAATTAAGACCGCGTACAAAGCCAAACGACTGAAGGGAGATGCCGCCTGCAAACGTGATTTAGCCATGTGCAGTCCTCCGACTTTCGCTGTACAAAAGCGGCACAGCAATCGCCATCACCGTGCAGAACAGCATCATCGCCGACGCGGCCCCCAAACCAAGCTGCCCACGATTAAATGAAAACTGATACATAAAAATAGCGGGCACATCCGAAGCGGTGCCAGGCCCGCCAGCAGTGAGCGCCATCACCAAATCAAAACTTTTGATCGCGATATGCGCAAGGATCAAAGTCACGCTCAAAAACACGGGTCTAAGCGTAGGGATGATGACTTTTTGATAAATGGTCCACGTATTGGCGCCGTCAATTCTGGCGGCTTCTAGAAGCGAGGCATCTACCCCACGCAAGCCTGCCAAAAACAACGCCATGGCAAAGCCCACTGACTGCCATACCGCCACGATCACCACGCAATAAATGACGTAATCGGTATTCACCAACCAGTCGAATTGAAAGCTGACCCAACCCCAATCGTGCATGAGCTTTTCCAGCCCTTGTGAGGGGTTTAAGAGCCATTTCCAGGCCGTGCCAGTGATGATGAACGACAGCGCCATGGGGTAGAGGTAGATGGCTCTTAAGAAGCCCTCCGCACGTATTTTCTGATCTAAAAGTATGGCCATAAACAAACCAAGCACCATGCTGATCGCAACAAACAGACTGCCAAAAATCGCTAGGTTGATGATAGAGGTCCACCATCTGTCGTTGTCAAATAAATCACTGTAGCGCTCGAGGCCAGCCCACTCCCAATTGGGCAGCAAGCGTGACTCGGTAAACGACAGCGCCAGAGTAATAAGAATAAAGCCGTAGACGCACACCACTGATAGCGCAACGCTGGGAGCAATGACTAATTTGGGCAAGGCCCGAGAGAGTGGGGACATGCTGCTATTTTAATTTTTTGCCGTGATGAAAAACATCATTGCCCCAACACCACCCATTGCCCAGCCACTTGATGAAAACTCAGACCACCACCAAAAATGTCGTTTAGCTTGGCGTGACCGGATGATGATGCGCCATGAAACACGATGCGTCCATGCTGCATGAGCATGAGCTCATCGGCCAGGAGCGCATGATTTAATTCATGCAACACTGTGACCACGGTGCGCCCCTGCATAGCCAGCCGCTGAAACAAGGCAATGCACTCAAACTGCTGCGGTGGGTCAAGATTGAGCAATGGCTCATCCAGCAATAAAGTGTGCGCCTCCACAGCCAGTGCTCTGGCCAACAACACTCTTTGACGTTCGCCACCAGACAAGCGACACAAAGGGCGTGCACGCAAATCCCAAGCGCCTGTTTGTTGTAGCGCACTGGCCACCACCTCGGCGTCGTGCGGGTCTGGCTGAGTGAGCCAGGTTTGCCAGGACTGATGCGGCAGGCGCCCCAACATCACCACTTGTTGCGCGGTCAATTCATTGTGCGATAAATCCACCGTACCGGTCTGCGCCAGATACGCCACCTGCTTGGGTGCATCTCCCAATACCGACTTAAGCAAACTGGTCTTGCCCGCGCCATTGGGGCCCAAGATTGCCGTCCAGCAGGCAGGACGAAACAGCTGTGTGGCTGCGTTACTCAAACTGCGGGTCGATGGGGATGCGATAGCCATTGGCCAATCGATTGGTTTCGTTGGCCATGCCGACCACCGCCATCAGCTCGCCAAACATCTCCGTGCTCATGCCGGCCTTTGCCGCTGCCGCCGAGTGGCTGGCAATGCAATAACCGCAGTTATTGGTGACACTGACGGCCACATAAATCAGTTCTTTCACCAAAGGGTCTAATGCGCCCGGAGCCATCACCTCCTGCACGCTCTGCCAAGTGCGCTTGAGTGTGGCTGGGTCATTGGCCAGGTATTTCCAGAAGTTATTCACGTCGGGAACGCCGCGCTTTTGCTTGATATCCTCATACACGGCGAGCACTTCTGGAGGGGCGTCTTGGGCAGATATGGCACTGGGCTTGGGCATAGTTACTCCTTAAAAAAATCAGTTTACAAAGTACGCCGCTGCTGCATGAGTTTGAGCAAATAGCCCCCGCCCAACAGCGCCGTCAAGATGCCCACGGGAATTTCGGCCGGGGCAATGAGCAGACGCGCAAGGATGTCTGCAGCCAGCAGCAGCAGCCCCCCCAAGAAACTGGCAGTGCGCAACAAGGGCAGGTGCAGGGCATCACCAAACAGGGCTCTGGCTGTGTGTGGTGCCACCAAGCCTACAAAGGCGATG
>JBDKJU010000196.1:0-4583 GCA_039796435.1 Pseudomonadota bacterium
AATGCGTTATGACCCCACCACTAAGCGTGTGATTTATCAACCGGTCACCATAGAGCCTCGTGAAATCACCCCGCGCGTCATTCGCGAAGAAAGTTACGGTGTCTAAGATGGCTGAAATTAAAAACTATACGATGAATTTTAGCTTCGGCCGTTCGCCTTTGGCGCACTTAACTTTTGCTTTGCAAAAGTTAGCCTACACTGAAATTCACCGTAGCTGTTCTCTAGCAAAGGCCGCTCTCCATGGCTGAAATTAAAAACTACACGATGAATTTTGGCCCACAGCATCCGGCTGCCCACGGGGTATTGCGTCTGGTGTTGGAGTTAGATGGTGAGGTCATCGAGCGTGCCGATCCCCATATCGGGCTACTGCACCGTGCTACCGAAAAGCTGGCTGAAAGCAAAACTTATATCCAAAATTTGCCTTACATGGACCGACTTGATTACGTGTCTATGATGTGCAATGAGCACGCCTATGTGATGGCAATTGAGAGACTGGCGGGCATACAAGTTCCTAAGCGGGCGCAGTACATCCGAGTGATGTTTGATGAAATTACTCGCCTGTTGAATCACCTCTTGTGGCTTGGTTGCCACTCGCTGGACGTGGGGGCGATGACTACCTTCCTCTACGCCTTTCGTGAACGCGAAGATTTATTTGACTGCTATGAGGCAGTCTCTGGTGCGCGCATGCATGCTGCTTATTATCGTCCGGGCGGTGTGTATCGTGATTTGCCCGAGCAAATGCCGCAGTACAGCGTCAGCAAAATTCACAATGCCCGTGCGATTGCCAAGATGAACGAAAATCGTCAAGGCAGTATGCTTGACTTTATCGAAGATTTCACCCGCCGTTTCCCGGGTTATGTGGACAACTACGAAACCCTCTTGACCGACAACCGTATCTGGAAACAACGCACCGTTGGTATCGGTGTGGTTGACCCTGAGCGTGCCAAGGCCTTAGGCTTTACCGGTCCTATGTTGCGCGGTTCCGGAATCGCCTGGGACTTGCGCAAACACCAGCCTTATGAGGTGTACGCAGATTTGGATTTTGACATTCCCGTCGGGGTCAATGGCGATTGCTATGATCGCTACTTAGTGCGCATGGAAGAGATGCGCCAATCCAACCGCATTATCCAGCAGTGCGTGGCTTGGCTGCGTGCCAATCCAGGCCCTGTGATTACCTCTGACAACAAAGTGGCGCCACCAGCGCGTGAAGGCATGAAAGTGAAAATGGAAGATTTGATCCATCACTTTAAGTTATTCACCGAAGGCATGCACGTGCCCGTGGGTGAGGCCTATGCCGCAGTAGAGCACCCCAAGGGAGAGTTTGGCGCCTACATCATTTCCGATGGGGCCAACAAACCTTACCGCCTCAAGTTGCGTGCTCCAGGGTATGCTCATCTGGCCGCTTTAGACGAAATGTCGCGGGGGCACATGATCGCTGATGTTGTGGCCATCATCGGCACCCAAGACATTGTGTTTGGTGAGATAGATCGATAAGGCAGAAGATGATACTCACAGCAGAATCCATTCAAAAAATCAACCACGAGCTTGGCAAATATCCCGATGACCACAAGGAGTCGGCGGTGATGGCGGCTCTTGCCATCGCACAAGATCAGTTGGGCTGGTTGCCACCCGAGGTCATGCAGGAAATCGCCACGCACTTGGCCATGCCAGCCATGGCTGTGTACGAGGTAGCTAGCTTCTACACCATGTATAACCTCGAGCCGGTAGGACAATTTAAGCTCACCGTCTGCACCAATTTGCCTTGCGCCTTGCGAGGCGCCACTCAGGCGGCTGAGTACTTAAAAGAAAAATTGCAAATTGGCTGGAATGAGACCACTGCCGATGGGCTTTTCTCTTTGAAAGAGGGAGAGTGTCTGGGCAACTGCGGCGAGGCACCGTCACTCACGGTCAACAATAAACGCTTGTGCAACCTGATGTCTCACGAACGTATTGACAGTCTTTTGCTTGAACTGGCCACTTATGGCAAGGAGCGCAAATAATGAGTGCGCGTGACCCTATTGTTGCTCCGGTGTTGCTGCCTGATTTAGGCAAATACACAGGCGAGGCCATCCCTTTTGATCCTAGGCGCTACGGCAAAGACGCAGTCATCATGAAAGACTGCAATGGCGCAAACTGGAGTCTGTCAGACTATGTGGCGCGCGGCGGCTACAGTGCCTTGAAGAAAATTTTGACCACCGGCATGACTCAAGATGAAGTCATCAATGAGGTAAAAAAATCAGTGCTGCGCGGGCGGGGCGGTGCAGGCTTCCCCACTGGCTTGAAATGGTCTTTCATGCCCAAACAGTATGCTGGGCAAAAATATTTGGTGTGTAACTCCGATGAGGGCGAGCCAGGCACGTATAAAGACCGTGACATCCTGAATTACAACCCCCATAGCGTGATAGAGGGCATGGCCATTGCCGCCTACGCCATGGGCATTAGCGTAGGCTATAACTACATTCACGGTGAAATTTTTCAAATTTACGAGCGCTTTGAACAGGCGCTCGAACAGGCACGGGCTGCTGGCTTTTTAGGCAATGGTATTTGTGGCAGTAGCTTTAATTTTCAACTGCATGCACACCATGGCTACGGGGCATACATTTGCGGGGAAGAGACCGCCTTGCTCGAATCTTTAGAAGGCAAAAAAGGCCAGCCCCGCTTTAAACCACCTTTTCCAGCCAGTTTTGGTTTGTACGGTAAGCCCACCACCATTAACAACACCGAGACATTTGCGGCTGTGCCCTTCATCTTTCAGATGGGGGGGGAGGCTTATCTAAATCTCGGTAAGCCCAACAACGGGGGCACCAAACTCTTCTCTGTCTCTGGTGATGTGGCTCGCCCGGGTAATTTTGAAATCAAAATGGGCACCCCGTTTGCCGAGCTGCTTGAAATGGCGGGCGGCATGCGCCCTGGCCGCAAGCTTAAGGCTGTCATCCCTGGAGGGTCGTCCATGCCGGTGCTGCCTGCAGACATCATGATGGGCTGTGACATGGACTACGATTCCATTGCTAAGGCGGGCTCTATGCTGGGTTCTGGGGCGGTGATTGTGATGGACGACAGCCGTTGCATGGTCAAGTCCTTGCTTCGTCTGTCTTATTTTTATTACGAAGAGAGTTGCGGACAATGCACCCCCTGTCGTGAGGGCACAGGGTGGCTTTATCGCATGGTGCACCGCATCGAGCACGGCGAAGGTCGTCCAGAAGACCTCGATAAGTTAAATGCCATCGCCGACAATATTCAGGGTCGCACTATTTGCGCCTTGGGCGACGCCGCTGCTATGCCCGTGCGCGCCTTTATCAAACACTATCGCGACGAATTTCAATACCACATTGACCACAAGCGCTGCTTGGTGCCCGCTTACATTTAAACCATGCCAGACTTAAACCTCGAAATCGACGGCAAAGCCGTGCAAGTGCCCCCAGGCAGTACCGTCATGGATGCTGCCAACAAGTTGGGCACTTATGTTCCCCATTTTTGTTATCACAAAAAACTTTCCATTGCGGCCAACTGTCGCATGTGTTTGGTGCAGGTGGAAAAAGCCCCCAAGCCCATGCCTGCTTGTGCCACGCCGGTGATGGAGGGTATGAAGGTGTTTACCCAATCGGAGCAGGCCAAAAAGGCCCAAGCCGGGGTAATGGAGTTTTTGCTCATCAACCACCCACTGGATTGTCCTATCTGTGATCAAGGCGGTGAGTGCCAGTTGCAAGATTTGGCTGTGGGCTATGGTGGCAGCGGCTCACGTTATGATGAGCCTAAACGCATTGTCTTCCACAAAAATGTGGGGCCTTTGGTGTCTATGGAGGAGATGTCGCGTTGCATTCACTGCACTCGCTGTGTGCGCTTTGGTCAAGAAGTGGCCGGGGTCATGGAGCTCGGTATGGGTGGACGTGGCGAACACTCAGAGATTCAAAGCTTTGTGGGCAAGAGTGTAGATTCTGAGCTTTCAGGCAATATGATTGATGTGTGCCCGGTTGGCGCACTCACCTCCAAGCCTTTCCGTTATGCGGCGCGCACTTGGGAATTGCAGCGCAAAAAGTCAATCAGCCCGCACGACGGTTTGGGCACCAATCTGGTGGTGCAGGTGAAGGGCCAGCAGGTGTTGCGTGTACTGGCTGGCGAAAACGAAGACATCAATGAGTGCTGGATTTCAGACCGTGATCGTTTCTCCTATGAGGCACTCCACTCTGAGCAGCGTTTGCTCAAACCCGAAATCAAGCAAAACGGAGTATGGCAACAGGTTGATTGGACTACCGCGCTTGAGTATGTTCGTCATGGCTTCATCCACATCAAAGAGGCGCATGGGGGCACAGCCTTTGGTGTATTGGCCTCGGCGGCCAGCACCTTGGAAGAACTGCTGTTGCTCAATAAGCTTGCCGCTCATCTAGGCACCACCTCTATCGATACGCGTCTCAAGGCCTTAGGCAGCGCGAAGAGTCAAACCTTGGGCATTGCCATCAAAGAGATCAATAGCCTCGAAAGAATTCTGCTTATCGGCTCTAGTTTGCGGCACGAACAACCCCTACTTGCAGCACGCCTGCGTGCAGCGGTGAAAAAGGGCGCTGAGCTGTCGGTATTGGGAAGTT
>JBDKJU010000197.1:0-5253 GCA_039796435.1 Pseudomonadota bacterium
ATCGCGAACTCGCCGCTTTCGCACAGTTTGCCTCAGACTTGGACGATGCCACTCGCAAGCAGTTGGAGCGTGGTCGTCTGGTCACCGAGCTGATGAAACAACCACAGTACCAACCTCTGCAGGTGTGGGAAATGGCGGTGACTCTGTATGCCGTTGATAAAGGTCATTTTGACAATGTGGAAGTGAAGAAAGCCCTAGCCTGCGAAAAAGTCATGCGTGCTTATCTCTCCGCCAATCATGCCGAACTCATCAACAGCATTGAGTCCAGCAAAGACCTTTCCAAAGACAACGAAGCCGCGCTTGAAGCCGCATTGAAGTCTTTCAAGGCCAACGGTAGCTACTAAATATCATGGCCGGTTCAAAAGAGATTCGCACCAAGATCAAGAGCGTGCAAAACACGCGCAAGATCACCAAGGCGATGGAAATGGTGGCCGCATCAAAAATGCGCAAAGCGCAAGAACGCATGCGTGCCGCCCGTCCCTACGGCGATAAGATTCGCAATATCGCTGCCCATTTGGCACATGCCAACTCCGAGTACAAACATCCCTACTTGCTTGCCCGTGCCGAGACTAAAAATATTGGTCTCATCGTGGTCAGTACCGACAAAGGCTTGTGCGGCGGGTTAAATACCAACGTGTTGCGTTTGGCATTTAATCAATTCAAGGCATGGAAAGAGGCAGGCAAAGGCGTCAAGACTTCAGCCATTGGCCAAAAAGGTTTGGGCTTTTTCACCCGCGTCAATGCCGAGATTGCCTCGCAGGCCACTGCCTTGGGTGACACGCCGCATCTCGACCGTTTGATTGGTGCCATCAAAGTACAGCTTGATGCCTACACCAATGGCGAGATAGACGCACTCTATATCTGCTATACCCGTTTCATTAACACCATGAAGCAGGAGCCCGTGATGGAGCAGTTGCTGCCTTTGCCTAAAGAGCGCCTGCAAGAAGATGCGGCGGCTGGCAAGCGCGGCAGTTGGGACTATGTGTATGAGCCGGATCCCCAAGTGGTGCTTGATGTCTTGTTGCAACGTTACATCGAACAACTGGTGTTGCAGGCCGTGGCTGAAAACATGGCCTCTGAGCAATCGGCGCGTATGGTGGCCATGAAAGCAGCCTCCGACAATGCCAAAAACGTGATTAGCGAGTTGACCCTCGACTACAACAAGTCACGTCAGGCCGCCATCACCAAAGAACTGTCTGAAATTGTGAGTGGCGCTGCCGCTGTGTGAGCCACGTAGACTAAGAGATAAAGGATTAAATGTTATGAGTACGAAAAACGCAGTTGGCAAAATCGTTCAGTGCATTGGCGCTGTGGTCGATATTGAATTTCCCCGTGATGCTTTGCCTAAGGTCTATGATGCCTTGGTGTTGACCGATGCAGGCAACTCCTTAGCCGAAGCTGGCCTCACCTTTGAAGTGCAGCAACAGTTGGGCGACGGCGTGGTGCGTACCATCGCCATGGGCTCCTCTGACGGTTTGCGTCGCGGCATGAATGTGAAAAACACCGACAAGCCGATTTCAGTGCCAGTGGGTCAAGCCACCTTGGGCCGCATTATGGACGTCCTGGGTCGCCCCATTGACGATGCCGGCCCCATCGCCACTGAAGAGCGTCGCGCCATCCACCAACAAGCGCCTAAGTTCGACGAACTCTCCCCTTCCGTCGACCTCCTGCCCACCGGCATCAAGGTGATAGATTTGGTCTGCCCCTTTGCTAAAGGCGGCAAGATTGGTCTGTTTGGCGGCGCTGGTGTGGGCAAGACCGTGAACATGATGGAGCTCATCAACAACATCGCCAAGAGCTACGGTGGTTACTCCGTGTTTGCCGGCGTGGGTGAGCGTACCCGTGAGGGCAACGACTTTTACCACGAAATGGACGAGTCCAAGGTGCTCGACAAAGTGGCCATGGTCTTCGGTCAAATGAACGAGCCTCCCGGTAATCGCTTGCGTGTGGCCTTGACTGGCCTCACCATGGCGGAAAAATTCCGTGATGAAGGCAAAGATATTTTGCTGTTCATTGACAACATTTACCGCTATACCTTGGCGGGTACTGAAGTGTCCGCCCTCTTGGGTCGTATGCCTTCTGCCGTAGGTTATCAGCCCACCTTGTCCGAAGAGATGGGCCGTTTGCAAGAGCGCATCACCTCTACCAAAACCGGCTCGATTACCTCAATTCAGGCAGTGTACGTGCCTGCCGACGACTTGACAGACCCCTCCCCTGCCACCACCTTCGCCCACTTGGACGCCACCGTGGTGTTGTCTCGTGACATCGCTGCCTTGGGTATCTACCCAGCGGTTGACCCCCTTGACTCCACCTCACGCCAGTTAGATCCTAACGTTATTGGTGAAGAGCACTACAACACCACCCGTGCAGTGCAAAATATCCTTCAGCGTTACAAAGAGCTGCGCGACATTATCGCCATCTTGGGCATGGATGAGTTGGCCCCTGAAGACAAACTGGCTGTTGCTCGTGCCCGTAAGATTCAGCGTTTCCTGTCTCAACCTTTCAACGTGGCGGAGGTGTTTACTGGTTCCCCTGGCAAGATTGTGCCCTTGAAAGACACCATTCGCGGTTTTCAAATGATTGTGAATGGAGAGTGTGATCACCTGCCCGAGCAGGCCTTCTACATGGTGGGCGCCATTGAAGAAGCCATTGAGAAAGCCAAGACTTTAGCTTAATATGGCCACCATTCATGTTGACATCGTTTCCGCCGAGAAGTCCTTGTACTCCAGCGAAGCGGACTTGCTGATTGCACCTGGCGAGAGTGGCGAGGTGGGCATTATGAACATGCACACCCCTTTGCTGACACGCCTGAAGCCCGGTTCTGTGCGCATACAAAAAGGCGGCGAGGAGGAATTGATTTACGTCTCCGGCGGCATTTTGGAAGTGCAACCAGACAAAATCACTATCCTCTCTGACACCGCAGAACGTGGCGCTGATCTGGATGAGGCACGTGCCAATGAAGCCCTGAAAAAGGCTCAGGAAGCCATGCAGAATAAAGACGCAGCCATCGACTATGCCGCGGCGCAAGCCGAGTTGGCACAGGCGATTGCCCAACTGCAGGCCATCAAAAAATTACGCAAGCGCTAGACCCGTTTTAAAATACCAAGGCCACTTTATGTGGCCTTTTCTTTTTTATGGTCTACGATATCTGTGTCATTGGTGGTGGAATTAACGGGGTGGGGGTGGCACGCGAAGCGGTGCTGCGAGGCCTGTCTGTGTGTCTACTGGAAAAAGACGATCTCGCATCGCACACTTCTCAGTGGAGCAGTAAACTTATCCACGGCGGCCTACGCTATTTAGAGCACTACGCCTTTGGCCTAGTGGCTGCCTCATTGGCCGAGCGAGAGCGTCTACTCAAAATCGCGCCGCATCTTATCAAGCCACTGGCTTTTCTCATTCCTCATGAAACGCATATGCGACCAAAGTGGCTGCTGCGTGCCGGCTTATTTTTGTATGACCACTTGAGCCTGACCAAGGGGGTGGCCATGAGCTTGCCCAAGTCCTACGCCGTCAACATCGGCGAAGACTGGGGCTTGCTAAATAAATTTCAACAAGGCTTTGTGTACAGCGACGCGCAAGTAGACGATGCGCGCTTAGTGGTGACCACCGCCAAGAGTGCCGCGAAAGAGGGCGCCACGATACTCACGCGCAGCGCATTTGTGTCGGCGCAAAGGCAACAAGATCATTGGCTGATACAGCAGCAACATGGTGAGCTAAAAGCAAGACATGTGGTCAATACCACAGGACCGTGGGTGGCAGAAGTGGCGCACAGTTTTGGCCTTGAGGCGAAAATAAAACATGTGCAAGGCAGCCACATTATCGTGCCCAAATTGCATGCTCGGCCTGAGGCAATGCTGTTGCAAAACGCAGATGGGCGCATAGTCTTCGTGATGCCCTACCAAGAACAGTATTCTTTGATAGGCACGACAGATAACCCGGTGAGCGAATACCACGCGCCAAAAATAAGTGAGCAAGAGATAGAGTATCTGCTCGACTTAGTCAATGCTTACATAGCAAAGCCTTTGCGCAGATCAGACATCATCCACAGCTACAGCGGGGTGCGCCCACTATACGACGAGGGCAATAAACAGGCGCAGGCACTAAGCCGTGATTTTGTGATCAAGCAGGCCGAGTACAGCACGCACTTATTTGGTGGAAAAATCACCACCTATCGCGAGAGCAGCGAACAGCTGCTTGACAGCCTGAGTGCCCATTTCCCTCATTTAGGCAAGAGCCGGTCTGCGGAACAAGTACTGCTTGGTGGAGCCTACACAGCGAAGGAGTTAACTCTAAAGACAGCACAGTGGGCGCAGCAATATGGCTTGCCCCTTGAAGAAATAAAACAGATTGCAGCCCGTCAGGGCAGCGACACAGAGCAGTTCATCGCAAACGATCGTGGCGCGTGTTACGCCCCGGGTCTGTATGAGAAAGAACTGCGACACATGTACAGTCATGAATGGGCCCGCAGTGCCGAAGATGTACTGTGGCGGAGAAGCAAAATAGGCCTGCAATTGCAAGCAGAAGAAAAAGACAACCCAGGGCAGAAGGAGCAATTCAGCCAGGCAATTCAGCAGTATCTGGAGGCGCAAGCTTAGCCTAGACAACAATCAGTGATGAAAAAATGACTAAGACCTCGCCCCCGCAAGCACTGTCAAAACTAGACACCAAGGAGTGTCGTTACCTGCTCACCGACATAGACGACACCCTCACCACACACGGAAGACTACAGAGCACTACCCTGCAAGTCCTGGAGCAAGTAAGTGCGCTGGACATCAAAATAATTCCGGTCACTGGGCGCCCAGCGGGGTACTGTCAGGTCCTACTGACACAGTGGCCCATAGACGCGATCATCGCTGAAAATGGCTGTGTGGCCTATTTGAAAAGCCCAGAGCATGCACCGCATACTTGGCTGTGGCGCACAGAGAGCGAAATCAAACAAGAGCAACACCAACTGCACAGTGCCGCACGAGAGCTTAAGGCCAAGCATACTTGGGTGTGTGACACACAAGATCAATTCATGCGAATCGGTGACCGATGTTTTGATCACGCCGAGTATGAGGCACCCTGGTCAGCGCCACAGCTAGAGGAGGTATGCGCCACCCTGCACGCACTGGGGGTGAAGACCTTGGTCAGCAGCATTCACGTGCACAGCTATATTTCAGAGCGCAGTAAGTGGCGCATGTGCGAGCGCTTGCTCAAAGAGCATTTTCAATTGAATGATGAAGAAATACAAAAGCACTGCGTTTTTATAGG
>JBDKJU010000198.1:0-8819 GCA_039796435.1 Pseudomonadota bacterium
AACACCTATCCCTTTGGCACTTTGGCGCCAAATACCACCAGTACCCGCACCTTTACTATTGTCAACCCGGCTGGAAGTAGCGCCATTGCATTAGTCAGCAACTTCTTACCCTCTGGTTACAGCGTCGTCAGTGGCGGCACCTGCCCAGCAGCCCCATTTGCTCTGGCGATCAATTCCTCCTGCACCATGGTCGTGCGCTTTGATGGTGCCAGCACCACCCCCGCACCCGGCACTTGGCAACTGTCGTGCACCCCGACTTCACCAGCGATGACGGGTGCCAGCATCACTTGCAGCAACGTTCGTCAAACAGCTGGCCTGTTTGCGGCAGTGATAGATGCCACGCTCAACATGGCAGTGCCTGCCTTGGGCCCTGTGGGTCTGACGCTGTTGATATTGAGCCTGTTTGCGCTGATGTTCCATCGCATGATGCGGCGTCAAGACAGCAAGGTTTCCCGTTAAGATTTGGGTTTGATAAATGGTGCCAGCAACAATGCGAGAAAACCATGACGCTCTGTTGCTGGTCTGTCCGTCAACCCATAGACCAATTGGGCTGGCGCATGCGCATAATCCGGGGCACGCCAGCTTGAGAAGCATTTGTCCCAGCAGCTGAATAAGCTGCCGTAGTTACGACCGTAACTGTCTGGGTGATTGTGGTGATGAATATGATGAGCCAAGGGGCTCACCACCAGCAAGTTCATTACCCTGTCCCAATGTTGGGGAATGAAACTGACGGCGCTGTGGTGAGACACCCCGATGACAAGGGCCAACAACAGACGAAAGACCACTATGTCGCTGGGGATGCCCCAAGCCCCGTACCAGAATAGACTGAGCAACGAGGAAAGCAGGCTGTGCACAGGGTGACCACGCAGGGTGGTGGTGGCATCCAAGGTGGCATCACTGTGGTGCACGCAGTGTAAACGCCACAACCAAGGCACCTCATGACTGCTGCGGTGCCACAAATAGTCGATTAAGTCAGCCAACAGCAAACCGACAATCCATAAAGCCCACCAAGGCAGCGGAAAAATAACGAGCACCCCCACACCGGCCGCCCGTAGACTGGGCAATAGCGCTACGGCCAAGCCTGCCAGTAATACAGAACCGAGGGCGCTGCCGGTGAGAAATAATGCAATGTGTGCGCGCCAGCGCCGCCAGTTGGAGTACACCCAGTATTTTCCACCCCGCTGCCAGGTCTCAACACAGACCACGCACAACACCAAGGCAAAAAACGCAAGCGCACTCTCCACAGTGCCTTAACTCGAACGCAAACGTCGGTAGACAGCAGGCCCTAAGACGGCAGCCAAGGTCAGCAGCAGAATGACCGCCGGTATGGGTTTGGATACCACGTTCCACAAATCGCCTTGGGCAATGGCAAGGGCGTTGCGCAGATTTTTTTCGGCCATGGGCCCCAACACCACCCCAATCACCACCGGCGCTAGGGGGAAGTCATACAAACGCATACCAAAGCCGAGTAGACCAACGGTGAGCAGGATGATGATATCGAGCGCACTTTGGTGCAGGCCATAAGCCCCCATCACCGCAAACAGCATGATGCCTCCATAAAGCTGAGGTTTGGGGATGGTGAGAAATTTAATCCAGAAGCCCACGAGTGGCAGGTTGAGCACCAAAAGCAAGACATTACCGATGTACAGACTGGCAATCAAGCCCCACACCAAGGGCCCTTGATTTTGAAATAACAATGGTCCGGGAGAGATGCCGTATTGTTGGAAAGCCACAAGAATAATCGCAGCGGTGGCCGACACCGGCAAACCCAAAGTCAGCAACGGCACGAGCGCACCGGTCACCGTGGCATTATTGGCAGCCTCAGGGCCGGCCACGCCTTCGATGGCGCCTTTGCCAAACTCTTCCGGATTTTTGGATAGTTTTTTCTCAGTCGCGTAGGACAGAAAAGTGGGGATTTCTGTGCCCCCCGCCGGGATAGACCCAAACGGGAAGCCAATCGCCGTGCCCCGTAGCCAGGCAGGCCAGGAGCGCTTCCAGTCTTCAGGAGTCATCTTGGCGCTGCCCTTCAAGGCGATTACCTCATCTTTGCCACTGTTTAGATAGGTGGCGACAAAAAGGGTTTCGCCAATGGCGAACAAGGCCACAGCCACCACCACCACATCAATGCCATCGAGCAGTTCGGGCACACCAAAGGCCAGACGCGATTGCCCGGAAATATTGTCCATGCCGATAAGGCCAATGGTGAGTCCGACAAATAAAGCCGCGATGCCACGCAAGGTGCTCTCGCCCATCATGGCTGAAACCGTCATGAAGGCCATCACAATCAAGGCAAAATACTCGGCAGGGCCAAACTTCAACGCCACATCGGCAACATAGGGGGCAAACAAGGACAAGAGCACGGTGGCGATAGAGCCTGCAATGAAAGAGCCCCAAGCTGCCGTCGCTAGCGCCGGACCAGCACGTCCGCGCTTGGCCATTTGATTGCCTTCGAGCGAGGTCATGATTGAGGCGGTTTCACCCGGGGTATTGAGCAAAATCGAGGTAGTGCTGCCGCCATACATAGCGCCGTAGTAAATGCCGGCAAACATGATCATGGCCCCGGTGGGGTCAAGTTTGGCGGTCAATGGCAAGAGCATGGCCACGGTAAGCGCCGGTCCCAAGCCAGGCAATACGCCAATGGCCGTGCCTAGGGTCACCCCGATGATGCCCCAGAGTAAATTCATCGGGGCCAATGCCACCCCGAAGCCTTGCATCAAACTATTCCATACATCCATGATCACAACCCCAGATAAGCCAGAACTCCGGCAGGCAATTGCACCGACAAGACTTTGGCAAAAAACAAATAAGCCGCCAAGGCCAGGCCAAAACCTATGCCCAGATCCTTAGCGAGTTGTTGACTGCCAAAAGCGCGGGCGCTAAAAGCAAACAGCAGCATGCCCGCTAGAGGAAAGCCCCCCCACTTAGCGGTGAGCATAAAGGTCACCAAAGCGATGATGATCCAGTAAAAGCCCGACCACTGCGCGGTTTCTCCGCTGGCCTCTGTGGACACATTGGGGAAGCCGCCATTGAGGGCCTGCCAGAGCAGCAGAGCCCCGCACAAGGCCAGGCCGGCAGCAATTGCCCCGGGAAAGAATCGCGGCCCCACGCTTGAATATCCTGATGGCGGGGGCAGCTGGTACGCCTGCCAAGCAGTTAACCCCGCCAGAAGGAACATCAGCAAGGTGATCAGTAACTCCACAGGCTTGGTTTTCATGGTTTATTTCTTGAGAGCAAGCGTGCTGACGATCTTTTCGGAACGCACGGTGTCTGCCTTCAGAAAACTCTCGAATTCATCACCAAACAAAGGCACTGAAGTCCAACCCAAGCGCTCAAGCGTGGCCTTCCACTGGGGAGTGTCGATGGATTTTTTGAGCACGGCAATTAAGTTGTCGCGTTGCTCTTTGCTGATGCCAGGGGCCGCGAAAATGCCACGCCAGTTGCCAAAGACCACATCGAAACCTTGCTCTGTCAAGCTCGGAATGCCATCAATGGCTTTTGGCCCAGAGACAGCGATGGCGCGCAATTTGCCTGCTTTGACTTGTTCGCCAAACTCACCCACGCCGGAGATGGCGGCTTGCACATGCCCGCCCAGAATGGCATTTTGGGCTTCACCACCGCCAGCGAAAGGCACGTAGTTGACCTTGCCGGGCTCAACCCCGACCAGACCACCCAAGATGCCCGCCAGCTGGTGGTCAGTGCCACCGGCAGAGCCGCCGGCAATAGGCACAGCCCCTGGGTTGGTTTTGATACGCTCAGCCAGGTCTTTCATGTTTTTGATGGGGCTATTGGGGGGCACTACGATGACCAGATACTCAGTGGTCAGGCGTCCAAGCGGCGTCACTTGCGACAGATTGACCGCAGATTTATTGAGAATGATGCCGCCTACCATCACCTGCCCGCCAATCATCACGGCGTTTGGGTCACCCTTAGCGTTGTTGACAAATTGGGCTAAGCCTATGGTACCGGCAGCGCCCCCTTTGTTTTCAAACGCCACGGTTTTCACCGCCCCAGAGGCTTGCATGGCAGTGGCCAGATTGCGGCCGGTTTGGTCCCAGCCACCGCCCGTGGCGGCAGGAATCATCATTTTGATGTTGTCTACCTGCGCGCTGACTAATGATGTGCCCAGAATGGACAGAGCCAGACCGAGGGATAAGAGGGGAGTGGGTAATTTCATCATCATTCCTTAAATGTAGTGAGGTGTTGCTGTGCTTCGTTGGGTAAGTTTGTACTCAATGTCAAACGTTAAAAATAAAAAATTAGATGGTCATGCCACCGTCAACCGAGTAGGCATTGCCGGTGGCAAAGCGGGCCTCATCAGAGGCAAGAAACACCACGACAGGGGCAATTTCTTCGGCGGTGGCCAGACGGCCCATGGGTTGGCGGGCAATGAAATCCTTGCGGGCCTGCACAGGATCAGCAAAGGCATTGATGCGTTCACCAAGGCTCGGTGTGTCGACAGTGCCAGGGCAGATGGCGTTGCAGCGTATGCCTTGCTTCACGTAGTCAGCAGCCACTGCCTTGGTGAGGCCAATGACCGCGGCTTTCGAGGCACCATACACAAAACGGTTCGGCAAACCGCGCACGCTGGAGGCCACCGAGGCCATATTGATAATGGAGCCCCCGCCATTGGCAATCATTTGTGGCAGCGCAGCCTGAATGGCGATGTATTGAGACCGCACATTTAAATTGAAGCTGAAGTCCCAGTCTTCCGGGCTGCAATGCAAAATATCTCCGTGGTGCACAAAGCCGGCGCAGTTAAACAATATATCCAGGGCGGGCAAGTTGGCAATGCACTTTTGCACCGCGGCATCATCAAGTACGTCGAGTGCCGAGGCGTGCACATTGCGCATGCCTTGCAGGTCTTCGATTAACTTGGGGTTGAGATCGGTGGCGTAGACGGTGGCACCCTCACGCGCCATGGCGATGGCTGTGGCACGGCCGATGCCTTGACCCGCCGCAGTGATCAGGGCGGTTTTTTTTGCAAGTCTCATTGGATTCTCCTTAGCCGGATTTTAGTTTGTTCTTTAAATATTTACCAGTGTGGCTTAATTTCACCCCTGCCACCTGCTCCGGCGTGCCTTGGGCGATGACCTCACCACCGCCGGCACCACCCTCTGGGCCCATATCGATCAGCCAGTCAGCGGTCTTGATCACATCCAGGTTGTGCTCGATGACCACGATGGTATTGCCGTTGTTTTTCAGCTCTTGCAGTACTTTTAAAAGCAGCTCAATGTCGGCAAAGTGTAAGCCGGTGGTGGGTTCGTCGAGAATATAAAGAGTGTGGCCGGTTTCACGCTTGGACAACTCCTGCGAAAGCTTGACGCGCTGCGCCTCACCACCAGACAGGGTGGTGGCCGATTGCCCCAGACGGATGTAGCCCAGACCGACGGCAAGTAAAGTGGCCAGCTTGCGGGCAATGGCGGGCACGGCAGCAAAGAATGCATGCGCATCCTCCACCGTCATGCTCAATACCTCGGAGATGTTTTTGCCCTTGTATTGCACCTCTAAGGTTTCGCGGTTGTAGCGTTTGCCATGACAAACATCACACTCAACGTAGACGTCGGGCAGAAAATGCATCTCCACTTTTTTGACGCCGTCGCCTTCGCAGGCTTCGCAGCGCCCCCCTTTGACATTAAACGAGAAACGGCCTGACTCATAACCGCGTTCCCGGGCTGTGACGGTCTGGGCGTAAAGCTCGCGAATGGGGGTGAACAGGCCGGTGTAAGTGGCAGGGTTGGAGCGCGGTGTGCGGCCGATGGGGCTTTGGTCCACATTGATGACTTTGTCCACCTTCTCCAGCCCCTCGATACGGTCGTGCGCCGCCGGCAACTCGGTGCTGCCATACAGGTGCTTGGCCACGGCAGGATAGAGCGTGTCGTTGACCAAGGTGGACTTTCCCGAGCCCGACACCCCGGTGATGCACACCAGCAAGCCGAGAGGGATATCGACGCTGACGTTTTTGAGGTTATTGCCTCTGGCCCCTAGGATGGAAAGCTTCTCGCTGCTGGGCGATAAGCGTTTACTGGGCACGGCAATGGCGCGCGCACCCGATAAAAACAGACCAGTGAGGGAGCGTTCGGCTTGGGCAATTTGTTTGGCCGTGCCCGCCGCTATGACTTCACCACCATGCACACCTGCTCCCGGCCCCATGTCTATTACGTGGTCAGCAAGGCGTATGGCATCTTCATCATGTTCGACCACGATGACCGAGTTGCCCAAATCACGCAAGTGGGTGAGGGTGCCCAGCAGTCTGTCGTTGTCGCGCTGATGCAAGCCTATTGAGGGCTCATCCAGCACATACATCACGCCCGTGAGCCCAGAGCCAATCTGTGAGGCCAGACGAATGCGCTGAGCCTCACCACCAGAGAGAGTTTCCGCACGTCGATCCAGCGCCAGATAGTTGAGCCCCACGTCGTTTAAAAAGCGCAGACGATTGGCAATCTCCAACACAATGCGCTCGCCGATTTGCGCGCGGTTGCCCGGCAATTTGAGGCCATCAAAAAATGCCTGCGTGCGGGCCAAGGTCCAGTGCGCCAGGTGGTGAATGCACTCTCCGCCCACACGCACATAGCGGGCCTCTTTACGCAGACGGCTGCCTTCACAGGCGGTGCAGGGTTTGCTGGCGCGGTACTTGCCCAGCTCCTCGCGCACGGCATTGGAGTCGGTTTCGCGGTAGCGCCGTTCCATGTTGGGAATGATGCCTTCAAAGGGCTGCTCGCGCGTAAAAGCCGAACCTTTTTCGGTAAAGTAGGTGAATTTCAAGGGCTCTTCACCAGTGCCGTGCAGGATGATTTGTTGGGCTTCTTTGCCTAGGCTCTCCCAGCTGTCTTCAGGGTTGAAGCCGTAATGCTCCGCCAAGGCCATGATCAACTGATAGTAGTAGTGGTTGCGCTTGTCCCAGCTTTTGATTGCACCCATGGCCAGCGACAGGCTCGGGCTGACGACCACCTTGGTCTCTTCAAAATAGGACATCACCCCCAAACCATCGCAAGTTTCACATGCCCCTTGCGGGCTATTGAAGGAAAACAGGCGCGGCTCAAGTTCTGCCACCGTGGTTTCACAACCCGGCTGCGGGCAGGCATAACGCGCTGAAAATAGTTGCTCTTTGCCCGAGTCCATGTCCAGCACCACCACACGACCTTCGGCCAGCAGGCAGGCTGTTTCAAAACTTTCGGCCAGGCGGCCAGCCGAATCTTGGCGCACTTTCAGGCGGTCGATCACCACTTCGATATTGTGTTTGCTGTTTTTGGCCAGCTTGGGGACTTTGTCGATCTCCACGACCTCACCATCGACGCGCAGACGCACAAAACCCTTGGCGCGCAATTCTATGAAGAGCTCGGCATGTTCGCCCTTGCGCCCCACCACCACAGGGGCAAGCAACATGATTTTGCTGTCCTCGGGCATGGCCAGCACCGCGTCGACCATTTGCGAAATGGTTTGCGAGGACAAGGCCAGATCATGTTTGGGGCAATATGGCTCACCCACCCGAGCATAGAGCAGACGCAGGTAATCGTGTATTTCTGTGACCGTGCCCACGGTTGAACGAGGGTTATGGCTGGTGGCTTTTTGTTCGATGGCAATAGCTGGCGACAGACCCTCTATGAGGTCGAAGTCGGGCTTGTCCATCAGTTGCAAAAACTGCCGCGCATAGGCAGACAATGACTCCACATAGCGGCGTTGCCCTTCTGCGTACAAGGTGTCAAAAGCCAAAGAGCTTTTGCCCGAGCCTGATAGACCGGTAATCACCGTGAGCTGATTTTTCGGGATATCAAGCGACAGGTTTTTCAGGTTGTGGGTGCGTGCTCCACGAATGCGGATGTGCTGAGCCTGCTGAGATTGCTGACCCTCAAGACTGGGAACGGTACTTTTCTTCAATGGACGAATGCGGCAAAACCTGACATCTTAGCAAAATCGGTTATCCTAACGCTTTTCTTCTCAACGTAATATGCCAACAATACACTTTGTGGTGCACGAAAAAGACGACGGCGTGGGCGTGGTCGTGATTCCTGAAGGAATCAAACTTGGTCAGAAAACCACTGGCTGGGTGATGGACCCAGACAGCACGATGGGCATGACCATCAAAAACGATATCCCCATGGGGCACAAGGTAGCGCTAAAAGACTTCAAAGTCGGAGATACCGTGATTAAGTATGGCGTGGACATTGGCAAAGTAGTTGCCCCTATTAAAAAGGGCGAGCACTTGCATGTGCATAACGTCAAAACCAAGCGCTGGTAAAAAGCCAGAACCTAACTTGCGGCGGGCGCTGTTTCTTGTCTGCCTGTCTCTCGCTGCTTATCTGCTGACTTTTACACCTTTTTAGTGAACACATCATGCAATTAACGAAAAAATCAACTTTCTGGGGCTATCGTCGTGAAAATGGTCGCGTGGGCGTACGCAACCACGTCATCATTCTGCCGGTCGACGACCTCTCCAATGCCGCTGCTGAAGCGGTAGCACACAACATCAAGGGCTGCATGGCCATTCCGCATCCGTATGGGCGCTTGCAGTTTGGCGCCGATCTGGACTTGCATTTCCGCACCCTGATCGGCACGGGTGCCAACCCCAATGTGGCAGCAGTGGTCGTCATTGGCATTGAAGGCGGCTGGACCAAAAAAGTGGTCGATGGTATTGCCTTGACGGGTAAGCCAGTGGCAGGCTTTGGCATAGAAGGCTTTGGTGACCACGAGACCATTCGTGCGGCCAGCGAGCAGGCAAAAATCTTTTTGCAAAATGCCTCAGAGCATCATCGTGTGCTGTGTCCGATCAGTGAGTTGTGGGTGTCCACCAAGTGCGGTGAGTCAGACACCACCTCTGGCTG